>CAIKNO010000688.1 GCA_903828805.1 uncultured Sandaracinus sp.
CCCCGCCGCAAATTCATCCGCCGTCTGGCCGCTTGCCCGCCATGCCGACACCCGCTTCGCCCATGTCTCCGCGCTCGCCATGGACGGCAAGATTGCGCGTCTCGATCACCCCGCAACGACGGTGCTCATGCAGCGGGTACAGCGGCTCGGGTTCGAGGCCGTCTCCACGCGCGCATCGGCCCGATGCCATGCGTCAGCGCCTCCGCGGGTTCGCCGGGGTCCGGAACGACCTTTGACCCATCGACCGGCGCCGGATGGTCGGCACCCACCTTGCGGCGATGACGTGGCACGGGAAGCCCGAGCCCCTGAACGTGCTGCTCCGCGAAGGGGTCAGGGTGCTCAGCGAAGGCGCGTGAGCAGACCCTTGTTCTTCGCCACGTTCTTGTAGTCCCACTGGATGTCCTGGGCCTTCGTGAGCCAACGGCGCAGCACCTCCGCGTGGAGGTCAGCGACATCGGCGTAGCGCGCCTCGGCGGCCTTGAACTTCCCGACGGGCGAGAGCGTGGGCTCGTCGAATGACTGGCCGCTCCAGAACAGCAAGCGGGTCCCCTCCTTGTGGGTGCTGTATCCGACGACGGGATTTGCCTCGAGGAACCAGACCGGGTGTCCGTGCCAGACCTTGCCCTCGGCGCCGGGGAGCGCCTTCGAGAGGTGGCCCGCCAGTGCTTCGCACACGGCTCGGTGCCCGTTCGACTGCGAGGCGTTGTACGCGGCCACGTCGGCGTTCAGGGTCTCGGCGTGTGATCCGCCGGTGCGCGGTTTCGAGACCTTCGATGCCGCCTGCTCGACTCGCCAGCGCGTGATGCGGCGGACGAGCGCCACGGGCAGCGGCGCGTCGTGCGGCACCCGGATTGCGCCCTTCGAGGTCTTGAAGCCTGCGAGTTCGTTCGCGAAGGCGGCGATGGCAGCGGCGCCGGGGTAGATGCCGACGTGGTGCTTAAAGGCCCCGAGGTGGATGAGGTTCTCACCCTGGTGCCAGGTGGCGAGCCCGTACGCGATGCGCTCGACGGCGTCAGGGGCTTCTTCGCGGATGAACTCGGCCAAGGTGCGCAGGCGCGAGCGAGCGGGCTCCTGCGCCGCGTCGACGTAGGCGGTGATCGGGGTGGACTCGGACGGGGGCTTCCGCCTCGTCATCCGCGCGATTCCGCCTCGACGAGCGACTTCAGGGTTTCCAGCCCGCCCCGGAACGTATTGGTCATCATCCGGTCGAAAAACAGCTTGCCCAGGAGATACATGCCGACGCCGCGGTCTTCGTCGAAGGTCCAGTGAACTTCGGTGACGCCGCCCTCGGCGACGATGATGAACGCGGCCTTCGATCGGGTTTCGCTGTGGCCCCGCCAGAAGGTCATGTCGATGTCGATGCGGTGTGGAGCGTGGACCGTGGTGATCTCCATCCGGCCTTTTCCCAGGCGCTTGCCCTCGTAGTTGAAGACGGCCCCCGGGCCGAAGGCTGGACCTTCGTGATTCGAGGTCGTGGTCGGGTCCATGGAGGGAAACGGGTTCCAGTCGTTGAACCGGCTCAGATCGCCGATGCGGTCGAACACCCTTTGCGCCGGGGCCTGGATGGTGATGGAAGCGTCGAGGTGTGTGTGCGGCATTCCTTTTCCTAACACGCCTCGACGCCCGCGAACGCGCGGATCACGCGCTCCGGCGCGGGAGGTGCCCCGACGTCTCGGAGCAGGTAACCTCCCCTCGCGCGGCGACGTCATCGGCGCGGGACAAGGAGTCCACATGCGGGTCGGATACGTCGTGCTGTACGTGAACGATGCCGAGCTCTGCCGCAGGTTCTGGGTCGAGAAGGTCGGCATGGTGGAGCGAAAGCGAACCGACGTGGTCGGCTTCACGGTCGCCCAGGTTGGCTTCACGGACCAGGCGTTCTCCTTCGAGCTCGTGCCGCGCGAGATGATGAAGGACAACCCCGACGGCCTCGCCCTCGCGAGTCCGTCCATCTGCTTCCACGTCGAGGACCTCGAGGCGACGCGCGCTGCGCTGGTCGAGCGGGGTGTGAACGCGACCGAGGTGGGGGACCACCATGGCATGCGGAACTTCGCGTTCTCCGATCCCGAAGGGCGCTGGTTCGCGGTGACGCGATGATGCCCGTCGTGGACGTCTGACCGCCATCACGCGCGCAGCTCGGCGCGCGCACCCTCGA
>CAIKNO010000689.1 GCA_903828805.1 uncultured Sandaracinus sp.
GTACCCGGCCACCGACGGTCGCATCGTGGATCCGCGCGACTTGATCGCGCGCGCCCACGCCGCGGGCGCGCAGGTGGTGGTCGCGACGGACTTGCTCGCCCTGACGCTGCTCACACCCCCGGGAGAGCTCGGCGCCGACATCGCCATCGGCTCGGCGCAGCGCTTCGGCGTGCCGATGGGCTTCGGCGGGCCGCACGCGGCGTTCATCGCCACGCGCAGCGAGCACGCGCGGCGCATGCCGGGACGCATCATCGGCGTGTCCCGTGATGCGCAGGGCCGGACCGCCTACCGGATGGCGATCCAGACGCGGGAGCAGCACATCCGCCGCGAGAAGGCCACGAGCAACATCTGCACGGCGCAGGCGCTGCTGGCGATCATGGCGGGGTTCTATGGCGCCTACCACGGGCCGGACGGCCTCCGGGCGATCGCCGCGCGGGTGCATCGCGCGGCGTTCATCCTGGCCCGCGGCCTCGAGGCGCTCGGGCACGAGATCCTGACGCCCGCCCCCTTCTTCGACACGCTGCGGGTGCGGCCGAAGGGCACGACGGCGGCCGAGGTGATGCGGCTCGCGACGGACCTGCGGATCGGGCTGCGCGACCACGGGGACGGCACCCTCGGGATCGCGACCGACGAGTGCACCGACGCCGCCCTCGTGCGCGACGTGCTCGCCGCATTCCACGGCGGCGTGGACACCGGCTTCGACCTCGCCGCGCTGGCCCACGGTGCGGGCGACGGCTTCGGCGCCTTCGCGCGGACGAGCCCGTTCCTCGAGCATCCGGTGTTCCGCGCGTACCACAGCGAGACCGAGATGCTCCGGTACATCACCCGGCTGCAGGGACGCGATCTCTCCCTCGCGCAGAGCATGATCGCGCTGGGCAGCTGCACGATGAAGCTCAACGCGACGGTGGAGATGATCCCCGTGACGTGGCCCGAGTTCGGCAAGATGCACCCGTTCGCGCCCCCGGAGCAGTGGCGGGGATACGCGCGGCTCTTCGCCGATCTCGAGCAGTGGCTGTCCGAGATCACCGGGTTCTCCGGCGTGAGCCTTCAGCCGAACGCGGGTTCGCAGGGCGAGTACGCCGGACTCCTCGTCATTCGCGCCTACCACGAGTCGCGCGGTGACCTGCATCGCGACATCTGTCTCATCCCCACCAGCGCCCACGGGACGAACCCCGCGTCGGCCGTCATCGCGGGGATGCGCGTCGTCACGGTCGAGTGCGACGAGCGCGGCAACGTGCGCGTCGACGACCTCCGCGCGAAGGCCGCCAAGCACGCGCACGAGCTCTCGGCCCTCATGATCACCTACCCGTCGACGCACGGGGTGTTCGAGGAGGCGATCCGCGAGATCTGCAGCATCGTCCACGAGCATGGCGGGCAGGTCTACATGGACGGGGCGAACATGAACGCCCAGGTCGGCCTGTGCCGGCCGGGCGACTTCGGCGCCGACGTCTGCCACCTGAACTTGCACAAGACGTTCTGCATCCCGCACGGCGGCGGCGGTCCGGGCGTCGGACCGATCGGTGTCGCAGCGCACCTGACGCCGTTCCTCCCGGGCCACTCGGTCATCCGGCCCGAGAACGCCGGTGAGCAGGCGATCGGCGCGGTCAGCGCGGCGCCCTACGGCAGCGCGTCGATCTTGCCGATCTCCTGGGTCTACATCGCGCTCATGGGCGCGCGCGGGCTCGCGCGGGCCACCCAGACGGCGATCCTGAACGCGAACTACATGGCGAAGCGGCTCGGCGCCGGATTCCAGGTGCTCTACACCGGAACGAACGGCCTCTGCGCCCACGAGTTCATCCTCGACTGCCGCCCGTTCAAGAAGGCGGGGGTGGAGGTGGACGACCTCGCCAAGCGCCTGATGGACTATGGATTCCACGCGCCGACGATGTCGTTCCCGGTGCCGGGGACGCTGATGATCGAGCCGACCGAGAGCGAGTCGAAGGCCGAGCTCGACCGGTTCTGCGATGCGCTCCTGTCGATCCGCGAGGAGATCCGCGCGGTCGAGGAAGGGCGCGCCGACCGCACCGACAACGTGCTGAAGAACGCACCGCACACGATGCAGGCGTTGCTCAGCGAGACCTGGTCGCACCCCTACTCACGCGAAGAGGCCGGCTACCCGGCGGCGTGGCTGCGGGAGGCGAAGTTCTGGCCCTTCGTCGGACGGATCGACAACCCGTTCGGGGACCGGAACCTGATCTGCACCTGCCCCCCGATCGAGGCGATGGCCGAGGGCTGAAGCCGGGCCGCGGACCGCTGACACGGCCCGCCCGAGGACCGCGCATCCGGGGCGCGTCGGGCGGGCGCGCATGGGGCCGTCGGGGCGGCCCCGTGGTCCGTCAGGGCGTGAACACCGCGCATGCGCCGGGGGTCGGGGTCGTCGTATCGACCCAGCGGGCATCGGCCCCGCGGGCGATGGAGTGGCCCGCGGCGACGTTCGGCACGTCGGCGCTCGCCGGCACCGACCCTCCTCGACCGAGGAGCATGCCGGTGTTCGTGGTCCCGTAGAGGACCGCATCGACCGGTACGCTCGCGTCGGTCAGCGACGCCGCGCGGCCGTAGAGCAGCGCCACGCCGGCGGCCGTCGCGGTGCCGGACGGCGCGTTGAGCAGGTCGGGATCGAAGTCCAGCGGAGAGGTGCATCCCCCGCTCCCGCAATCGGGGCCGCCGATCACGACGCATCCGCCGGCCGGCACGGTGATGGCCGGAAGCTGCGCGAGCGAGTACCGGTAGCCCGTCGAGCCGTTCCCCAGCGCGTAACAAGCGAGCGGGACGGCCCCCGCGCCCGCGTTGCGGAGTTCCACCCACTCGCGGCCCGAGTCGGCCGCGGGACCCGAGGGGTTGTAGAGCACTTCGCTCAGGAAGAGCCCACGGCCGGCCACCGCGCCGGCGCACGGAGCGGTCGCGCAGCAGTCGAGGTCGGAGCAATCGGATGCGCCATCCCCGTCGTCGTCGACGCCGTTGCCGCAGGCGATGTCGTCGCGCTCGACCGGCGAGACCACGACGTCGGCCGCGCTGCGGGGCTCGAGCTGGTACTCGAACTGATAGGTCACCACGCCCACGAGCCGCGAGAGGCGGTCGCCGAGCACCACGGAAGCCCGGTAGAAATCGTCGTCGACGAGCACGCCGCCGCTGACCTCGAAGCGGCCGAACGTGCCCGCCGGGGCGGTGACGACGGCATCGGTCAATGCGACGAGCACGCCCTCCCAGGGCTCGGCCCTCGCCGACGACGTGAGGTCCGAGGCGGTGGCGATCGCGGTGGCCCCGACCGGAGCACCCGGCATCTGACAGCTCACGATCCCGTTGGTGATCTCGGTGAGCGTCCCGCCGGTGTCGCCGGCCGCGGCGTACTCCTCATAGCGACCGGCGACGAAGACGCGGTCGCCCACGGACAAGGTGTCGCCCGCGCAGGCTTCGACGCGCGGCAGGAACACGTGGATGCCGCTGTGGCGCGGGTCGGAGGCGGACGCGTCCTGCACCACGACGCTGCCGACGTACCCGGGGCCGCTCATCTCGCCGAAGGTGTCGACCGCGGTGACGACGAGGCCGCCGCGCAGGGCGACCGACGTCATCGCCGCCGGGTGCATGGGGCGCGTGACGTCCTGCACGTCCTGCACGGTCACCGACGTGCCGCGGCAGAACAGCGAGCTCGAGCAGTCGGTGTCGTCGCAGTCGATCGCGAGGTCGCCGTCCGAGTCGGCGCCGTCCGCGCAACCCCATGCGCCGCTGCCGTCCTCGAGCGTGCGGGGCGCGCCGAGCACGAGGTCGGAGGCCGCCCGGGGGTAGAGCGCCCACCGGCCGAACATGTAGTGCAGGACGCCGCGCAGCGAGGTGAACCGGTCCCGCGACGTGACCGCGTGCCGGTAGAGGTCGTCGTCCACCGGCGGCGCGCCACGCAGCGCGAAGGTGCCGAAACGGTCCGCGAGGGTGCTGGCCTCGACGTCGCGAAGCTCGACCACGACCCCCTCGAAGCGTTCCGCCTGGGCGTCGTCGAGGAGCATCGCGGGGTCGGCGATGCTGGACGCCGAAGGCGCGCCGCCGGCGCCCGCGGCGGTGCACGTCACCGTGCCACCGACGAGCTGGGTGACCGTGCGGCCGCTGGCATCGCTCGGCACCGCGAACTCCGCGACGGTGGCCTCGACCGTCACCGTGTCGCCGACGCCGAGCATCGTGCGGCCGGCGCACGGCGCGTGCCTCGGCATGTAGACGTGGACGCCGGAGAACGCGCCTCCCGACGGATCGGCGATCCACACGTCGGTGATCTGCCCGAGGCCCGCGCCCTCTTCCTCGAACGTGTCGACCGCGGAGAGCAGCGCGCCCTCCACCCGCACGGCCTGGCCCACGGCCACGTGGTCGGCGCGCTCTGGGTCCTGGATCTGGAAGATGGAGACCGGCGCGGGCGCGCCTCCGTCCGCCACCTGTCCGTCGTCGCCCGGTGGACCCGCGTCGGAGGACGGCGACGCATCCTCGGGGGGGGTTCCGGCATCGACGGGCTCTCGTGGGCCGGAGTCCACGGGGCGGGCATTGCCGCCGGCACACCCGAGGAGACCGGCGAGGACGAGGGTGACGGAGAGTCGCAGCAGGGCGGGTCCGGTACGCATGGGCCCGATCTACCACAGCCTCGTCACGCCATGGATGGGACGCCGAAGGAAGCCCGCGTGGTAGACCCAGGCCGACGTGAACGAGCTGCCCATCCACGCCTTGCGAGAACGCTTCGACGCCGCCTTCGCGGAGGGCCCGGTCGTGCTGACGTCACCGACCGGGTCGGGCAAGTCCACCGAGGTGCCGCGCTGGTGCCCGGGACCGGTGCTCGTCGTCGAACCGCGCCGGATCGCGTGCCGGAGCCTGGCGGTGCGGGTCGCCGAGCAGGTCGGGACCCCCCTTGGCGAGGGTGTGGGCTACATCGTGCGCGACGAGCGCGTCGCCCGGGACGACACCCGCGTGGTGTTCGCGACGCCGGGGATCGTGCTTCGACACCGCGCCCTCCTCGCGCGCGCTCGGACCGTGATCCTCGACGAATTTCACGAGCGCAGCCTCGACCTCGACCTGCTGCTCGCGCTGCTCTTGGCCAGCGGCCGACGAGACCTCGTGGTCATGAGCGCCACCCTCGACGGCCCGAGGATCGCCACCCACGTCGGGGGCACCCATCTCGCCGCCGAGGGCCGCGCGTTCCCCGTCGAGGTCCGCCACGTGGCCTTCACCGAGATGCTCCCCGATCCGGACGGGCTCGTGGACAGGGTCGAACGCGCCCTCGAGGTCGCGCGTGCCGACCCGGGAGACGTACTGGTGTTCTTGCCAGGCAAGGCGGAGATCGAAGCCTGCGCCGTCGCGCTGCAACGCTCCGCGGGCGGGCGAGACCTCGCCGTCGTTCAGCTCCACGGAGGCCTCGGCCTCGACGAGCAACGGCGCGCGTTCGAGGCGACCCGGCGCAGGAAGGTCATCCTCGCGACGAACGTCGCGGAGACCTCGCTCACGATCCCCGGCGTTGGCGTGGTCATCGATGGGGGGTTGGTGCGACAGACCCGCTACCACGACGGGCGCGGTCACCTGTCCCTCGTGGCCGTGGCCGCCGACAGTGCCGCCCAGAGAGCCGGACGCGCCGGACGCACGGGTCCCGGCGTCTGCTACCGGCTGTGGAGCCCGGCGGCGCGCCTCGAGCCCAGCACCCCGCCGGAGATCCACCGCGAGTCGCTCGTGCCGCTGGTGATGGCCGCGTCGGCGTGGGGCGAGACGACCGAGACCCTCCCCTTCCTCGATCCGCCGCGCGGCCACGCGGTGGCGGCGGCGCGGGTCGAGCTCGAGGCGTGGGGCGCGCTCGCGGGGCGCGGCGCGCTCAGCGAAGGCGGCGCCGCGCTCTTCGCGCTGCCCCTCGATCCCGCCCACGCGCGGGTGCTGATCGCAGCCCGGACCGAAGGCTGCCTCGAGGAGGCCATCGACCTTCTCGCCGCGCTCTCGCTCGGCAAGCCGCTGTTCTCATCGCCCGAGGGACCGGAACCGGGCAGCGACGACGACCTTCGCGCCGCAGGGTGCGACCTGAGCGCGCTCGTGCGCGCGGTCCGGGCCGAGCGGCCGAGCGATCACGGCATCCCGCGCCATCTGCACCAGGAGGCCCGGACGGCGCGCACGCGCCTCCGGAGGCTCGAGGGCCTGCCCGACACCCCTCCCCGCAGCGCGGCCTTCGATCGGGAGGCGCTCGTGCGCTGCGCCGTGGCGGCCGATCCGCGCTGCGTGCACGTGGCCCGCACCCGGGGGCGCGAGGTCGCGTTCAGCAACGGCGGGACGGAGCTCCGGCTCGCGCGAGAGAGCGCGGTCCACCGACTGCGCGCGGTCGACGGCCTCGTGGTCATGGACACCCGCGCGTTTGGCCGAGGGCGCGACCATCAGGTGCTGATCACGTGTGGCGCCCCGATCTCGACCGCGACGATGGCGCGGTTCGGGCTCGGCGAGGACCGGGTGTCCGCGGCGCGGGTGGAGGGCCCGCGCGTCGTCTCGGTCATCGAGCGGGTGCTCGCGGGTCGGGTGCTCGCCGAGCGCGAGGAGACCCCCGTCGGGCCCGCCGCCCGCACGGCCTTCGAGCTCCTGCTCGGCCGGGGGAGCCTGTTCGCCCGCGCCGTCTCGACGTCGCGGCAGCGGCTCGAGCGCCGCGCGCTGGCCGCCCGCCTCGCCGCGCGGGGCCACGCCGCGGGCCTGCCGTCCGACGTGCCCGTTCCTTCGCTCGAGGCGTGGCTCCGCGCGCGGATCGACGCGCTCGGGATCGCCCACGGCGACGACCTCGCGATGCTCTCGGCCGCCGATTTCCTCGCGCCCGAGCTCCCCGTCGAGGTGGAGATGGCCCTCGATCGCGAGTTCCCCGCGGAGGTGCACGTGGGCGATGCGACCTACCGCGCCGAGTACGATCTCGAGCACGGCGAGGTGGTGCTCCGGATGGTCAAGGGCAGCCGCAAGGAGCCACCTCCACTCGCCTACTTGCCGCGTTTCACGGGCCTTCGCGTGTGCGTGGAGGGCGCGCGCGGACGCGCCGTTCTGCGCGAGCGGGGCCGCTGAGGCGCCGCGTCACCGCGACGGCAGCGGAGCGCCCGAGAGCTCGGTCATCACCCGGGTGATCGTTCCCTGGCCGAGCGCGCTGAGATAGAGCGCGTTCGGGCCGAACGCCGCGTCGCCGAAGACCCCGTTCGCGGGCAGCGCGATCGCCCGCATCGCCGTGAGCGCGCTGGTGGTGTCGGAGCCCGGAGTCCCGAGCAGGATCCCCCGCGTGCTCGTGACGAGCACGAGCTCTCCGTCCGCGGTGGTGACCAGACCATCCACGTTGCGCACGCCCCCGATCGAGACGACGGGCTCGCCGTAGCGCGATGAGGCCCGATCGAAGGGCAGCGTGAACACGGTCTGGGAATCCCACGAGGCCACGTAGAGGGCGGTCCCGTCGGGGGAGAACGAGAGGCCGTTGGGGAAGGTGACAGCGTCGGTGACGAGCGCGACGTTCGCGCCCTCGGCGTCCGCCCGGTAGACCCGATTGGCCATGCTGTCGGTGAACACGAGCGAGCCGTCGGGCGCGATGGCCACGAAGTTGGTGAGTCCGAAGGTTTCTCCGGAGGGGCCGCGCTCGACCAGCGGCGACACGGCCCCCGCTCCGTCGATCGAGAACAGGGCCGGGGCGCCTCCATCGGCGGGGGCGTGCTTCGCGCACACGACAAGCCGACCGTCCGCGCGAACCGCGATCCCGACGGGGCTGTCGATGCGGGCGAACTCGGTCGTCGTGCCGTCGGGCGTGATCTGCACGATGCGATCGCCCATCGTGCCGACGGACATCACGGAGGCCCCCGTGCCGGGGGTCCCGATCGCGATGCCCTCGCTGCTCGCGCCGACGTCGGCGAACGCCTCGAGCGAGGTCGCACCGGCATCGGCTTCGCCCGCATCGACCGGGAGCGCCCCCGCGTCGGCGCCGGCATCGCCAGGCGACGGGGCGCACGCGAGGGAGAGGAGCGACCCGAGCAGGACTGCGCGCTTCATGGGCCGCGGGTTTACCACAAGCACAGAGGACGGAGGTCCGAGCGGTCAGAAGCGCGGGTAGAACGAGAAGCCGACCGTCAGGTCGAAGCCCCGGGAACCGAACGCGTGCCCCGCCACACGGCCCTCGAAGATGGGACCGAGCGGGGAGCTCACGGTCCCGCCGAGGAAGGGGCCGACATACGCCGTGTAGCCGAGCCCCGAGCCGTCGGTCGCCGTGACGGCGCCCTCCACCCCGAAGAAGAATCCGCCCGCGGGCTGCAGCGTGAGCGTGAGCGGGACACCGATCTCGGGCGAGACCTGCGAAGGCGTCACGAGCAGCTCGATCCACAGGCCGGTGTCGATGCGGGCCCACGAGAAGGGCCGGAAGAGCACGGGCATCGACGCCCGGAGCACCGTGTTCCCTTCGGTCGCGAGCGGCGCCGTCACGACGCCCGCGACACCGATCTCGACCGCTTCCTCGCAGAGGAGACGGCCGACGACGTACGCGCTCGGGTCCCAGGGGAGCGGATACGTCACGCCGAGCTCGACGTCGTCCGTGACGCCGATGGCGACCCAGAACGGGAACGCGATCGTCCCGCCCGGGGTGCCCAGGCGCAGCATCATCCCGTGACCCATCCGGGCGCGGCCGGCGTCGAGGGTGAGCGGCCGGGATGCGAGGGCGCCCGAATACCCACGGGGTCGGCACGACGAGCGCGGAGCCGCGCCCCGGGCGTCGGTCTCATCCGGCGCGCCGCCGATCGGGCGGCTCGCGACGGGATCGCCCAGAAATTCCGACTGCGCGTGGACCCGCGCCGGACCTGGCAAGAGTCCGAGCAAGCCCGCGCAGCAGAGACCGAGCAGCCCACGGGGAATGGATCCCTCGACACGCCGCGGTGCGCGTCGAGACATCAAGCGCGCCTTCGCCGCAGGCGGAGCGCCAGCAGCCCCACGAGCCCGAGTCCGAGCGGAAGAGGCGCCGAGGGCAGACCGGCCCCGCCCTCGACGCTGCAACGCAGCCGGCCGGTGCCGCGCATGCTGGCGCCCCCGGTCGCGCTGCCGTTGCTGGTCTCGCAGTACGTCGGGCAGAGCACGTCGGGCGCACGGTTCAGTTCGCGGGTGACGTCGATGCGCGTGCCGATGTCCGCGCCGTCCGACATGCGGAGCTCGAGGTCCCGGTCGAGCTCGGAGGCCTGAAGGTCCGTGCGCAGACGCGTGAGGTACGGCGCGTCGATCGCGCGTGCGACGACCGCGTAGTCGTCCGCCGCGCTGTGCTCTTCGCCGCTGACCGGGTCGAAGCTGCGGTACCCCGCGATGCTCGGGTCCGAGTTGCCTGCGAACTCCGACACCCAGTTCGTCCCCGCGCCCTCGCCCGCGAAGAGCGCGTCGGAGAAGGGGGTCTCGTAATCGAAGGCGAAGCTCGCCCAGTCGAAGCTCACCTGGGTGCGTTCGTCCTCCGCGGTCCCGAAGTTCGCGGCCTCGATCCGGCTCTCGGCGAACACGAAGAGCTCGAGGGCGACGTGATCCTGGATGCCCGCCGACACCATCCGGAGCGGGAAGGTCGTGGAGAGCCCCGGCACCGTCACGCGCACGGGCTGCA
>CAIKNO010000690.1 GCA_903828805.1 uncultured Sandaracinus sp.
AGGCCCCGGCGCGGTCGAGGTAGGTCACGGCGTCCCCCTCGCGAAGGGCCGCGAACCGAGCGGCGGCGCGGGCGACCTCGGCCAGGGATTCGACCTCCACGTCGGTGTCCTGGCAGACCCCGCTCGACACCCGGGCGAACCGACCCCCGCCGATCCACACGTCCAGTTCGTCGCCGGAGGCGTGCACCACCACGCCCTCCACCGGGCCTGCGCGCATGCCCTCGACCCGCACCCGGCGTCCGGCCCCCGGTCCGCTGCCGGCGCGCCCTCCGAGGTGCGCGCGGGCCTCGTCGATCGAGGGAGGACCGGACGGGATCTGCACCGCCCCGAACGAGGGAAGAGAGATCCTCGGGCCCCGCGCCGGCGGGTCCGCGGGCGGGTGGTCAGTCACGGACGCCTCGCATCGAGGCGGAAGGTACACGAAGCGCGCCCGGCACGGGCCCGTCCGGTCGCGCGCACGCAGGTTTGGACTACCCTCTGCCGATGCGACGAACCTCGATGTGGCTCTGGTGCTCCCTCTCGCTCGCGCTCGCGTGCGGGGGCCCTTCGTCGGGATCCCCAGCGGGCGACACCACGGCGGGCGGCGAAGGCGACACGGCGGCACGCCCGAGCGGTCCCCCGAGCAGCTTCCTCGGCGAGGAGGTCCGCGTCGTCGCCCGGCTGGACATGGCGCGTGTCCGGCGCTCGCCGCTCGCGACCGATCTGGGCTCCGCGATCCGGGGCACCGAAGCGTGGCAGCGCCTCGCCGGGACCTCGGGCGTCGACCCCGTGGCGGACTTCGACTTCATCCTGCTCGGCGCGGACGCGCTCTACACCGACCGACGCGTCGCGGTGCTGCGAACCCCGCACACGGAGGCCGAGATCCGCGCCCGGGTGCTGGCGATGGCCATCGATGGAGGGGCGCCGCCGGCGTGGCGCGAGGTCGAGGGCTTCTCGGTGGTCTCCTGGCCGAACCGAGGATCGGTGCCCACCTCGCTCGTGCTGACGGGCGCGCACGAGATGGTGCTCGCGCCGGACGACTCGTTGCCGCGCATCCTGGCGGTCGCGAGGGACCACGCCGCCCGGCGGAACGCCCCGGAAGACTGCATCGAGCCGCGCATGGTCGCGCGGAGCCCGGCCGAGGTGAGCACCGTGCTCGTCGACATGCCCTTGCCTGCGCGCGCTGGATACCCGGTGCCTCCTCAGCGCACCCGGGTCGAGCTCGACGAAGGCGCGTCCGGCGCGACCGTCGTGGCGATTCACGCGGAGTTCTCGAACGACCCCGAGGCCGAGGCCGCGCACGCATGGGCGACCTCGCAGGCGCGGGCCTTCGCCAGCCAACCCCTCGTCCGGATGACCGGCATGAACCGTCCCCTCGAGACCGCGCAGTTCGCGCTCCGAGGCCCCGCCCTGGACATCGGAGCGGCGTTCACGGTCGAGGAGATGCGGCGTCTGCTCGGCCTCATGGCGCTCCAGCAGATGGCGCGCTGAGGCCCACGTCGGGAGCCCCGGAGCGTGCCTCGGCCCGCGGTGACGCGGGCCGCGCCGGGCGTGATAGCTTCGCGGGCCATGATGAACGCGCGCTTTGGACGCATCGTGACGAGGGACACCGCCCGCCTGGGATGGGCCATGGGGTGCCTGTGCCTTGCCCTGGCAGGCTGCGGCGGCACGGCCGTCCCACCCTCCGAGCACGCCTCCACCCCCGAGGTCCCTGCCCTCCCCGGCCCCGCCCCCGAGACGGGCGCGGCCACCCCGGCCGCCGCAAGCGCCTCGGCCCCGCCCTCACGCGACGGTGCCACCGTGGTGCTCGACGGCACCCCCGACGTCCCGGCGTCGCTCCATGCGCGCCTCCAGCAGTACCTCGAGACCCGCAACGCGAGCCTCGAGGCGCTCTCGGACGACGGTCAGCGCGTGCTGGTGACCACACGCTTCGCCGACACCGCGCAGGTGCACGAGCTGGTCGCACCGGGCGGC
The DNA here is from genome assembly GCA_903828805.1 of uncultured Sandaracinus sp. GTDB lineage: Bacteria > Myxococcota_A > Polyangia > Polyangiales > Sandaracinaceae > Sandaracinus. Next base: position 1,954 of record CAIKNO010000690.1, read on the forward strand.
GCGCGGCGGCAGTTGACCTTCGGCGACGAGCCCGTCGCGGCCGCGATGTTCCACCCCGCCGACGAGGGACAGGTCATCTACCAGGCCGACGTCGGGGGCGCGGAGAACTACCAGATCTACAGGCTGGACCGGCGGACCGGACGTTCGACGCTGCTCACCGACGGAACCCACCGGCATCCGGAGTTCCTGTTCTCCCGCGACGGTGCCCGGCTCGCCTACACGTCCACCGCGCGGAACGGACGCGACCTGGACGTGTGGATGGGGGACGGTCGCACGCCGGGCCGTCTCTTCCTCGAGCGCGCTGGCGACTGGCATCTGCTCGACTTCAGCCGCGATGGCACCCGTCTGCTGCTGCAGGAGACGATCTCGATCGTCGATGCCCGCATCCACGTGCTCGACCTCTCGACCGGGGTGGTCACCCGTGTCTCCCCGGAGGGCGCGGTGGCGGGTGACCGGGCGGCCGTGTTCGACGCGTCGGGCACCCATGCGTTCGTGGCCTCCGACCGGGGACGCGAGTTCGTGGAGCTCTACGACGTGGACCTGACGAGGCCGAGCGAGCCATGGCGGCCGCTGAGCCGGGACATCCCGTGGAACGTGGAGGCGCTCACCCTCTCGGCGGACGGTCGGATCCTCGCCTTCACCGTCAACGAGGATGGCTACTCCAGCCTGAAGCTCCTCGACACCCGAACGCGCCGCGTGTCCGACGTCGAGGGGCTCCCGCGCGGGGTGATCACGTCCCTCGTGGCCGCGCAGCGCGCGCCGACCCTCGGGCTCACGCTGGGTCGACCCGACGCCCCCTTCGATGCCTACACCTTCGACCTCCGGACCCGCGCTTTGCGGCGGTGGACCGAGAGCGAAGTCGGTGGACTCGACCCCGCGGGGTTCGTGGAGCCCACGCTCGAGCACGTCACGAGCTTCGACGGCCGCGTCGTCCCTGCGTTCCTGTTCCGACCGAGGACCACCGGCCCGGTGCCGGTCGTCATCAGCATCCACGGCGGTCCCGAGGCCCAGGCGCGCCCGTGGTTCACACCGCTCGTGCAGTACCTCGCGGGCGAAGCCGGCGTCGCCGTCCTCGTGCCCAACGTCCGGGGCAGCGACGGGTATGGCAAGACGTACCTCGGGCTCGACGACGGCAGGCGGCGCGAGGATTCGGTGCGCGACATCGGGGCCTTGCTCGATTGGATAGGTCAGCAGCCCGGACTCGACGCCTCGCGCGTGGCGGTCTACGGCGGCTCCTACGGCGGATACATGGTGCTCGCGTCGTTGACGCACTACTCCGACCGGCTGCGCGCCGGCGTCGACGTCGTCGGGATCGCGAACTTCGTGACGTTCCTCGAGAACACGGCGCCGTACCGCCGCGACCTCCGACGGGTCGAGTACGGCGACGAGAGCGATCCCGAGATGCGATCGTTCCTTCAGCAGATCTCCCCCGTCACCAGGGTCGACGACATCCGTAGCGCCCTCTTCGTCGCGCACGGCGCCAACGATCCGCGCGTTCCCGCGGGCGAGGCCGAGCAGATCGTCCAGGCGGTCCGACGCGGCGGGCACGACGTCTGGTACATGCTCGCGCGCAACGAAGGCCATGGCTTTCTCCGCAAGGAGAACCGCGACACCTTCACCGAACTGTCCGTCATGTTCCTCGAGCAGCACCTCGCGTCCCGAAGCGGCGACGCCGCGCCGGCCGCCCCGGGCCCCTGAAGACGGCGCGTGTCCTCGGCGCTCCGGGCTTGCTACAAGACGTCCGCGGTGCGGGCGGCAAGGACCACCTTGGCGGGGCTCGGGTGGGACATGCGGCGCGGCCCGTGCGGCGAGGGCGCGACGCGCGCAGCGCTCGTCGGAGCGGCCCTGTTCGCGGTCTGCTGGGGAGGCGGAGTCTCGGAGGCCCGCGCCGAGTCCTCCACCTGGAACCTCCACCTCGACCCCTCCCTCACGCTGCCGACGGTCGGACTCCTCGAGCCCGGAGAGGGCGCGCTCCAGGGCCTGGGGGTCGAGTTCTGGGGCGGGCTCGACTGGCAACTCGCCGCCCCGGTCGCGCTCGAGCTGCTCGTGGGCGCCGGGCACACGGAGCATCTCGGCGCAGGCTGCCTGCAGGCCGACGTCGCTCCAGACGGGTCGTGCACGCGTCCGCTCACCGACGCCCCGCTGGTCCACGGGGCGCTCGGGATGCGCGTGCGCTTCGCGGACGACGACGCCGGGTACGCCAACGCCCCGCGCGGCAACCTCGCCGGGAACGGATGGCTGTCGGCGCACGTCGGTGCGATGGCATGGCGGGGACCCGAGCTCGCCCTCGACCTCGGCGCGGGCTACGAGTTCTCCCTCTTCTCCCCCATCCAGGTGGGTCTCTTCGCCCGCGGGATCCTCGGGGTCCCCTTCGAAGGCGACGGCCTCGATCTCGTCGTCTCGGCGGGCCTGTCGCTGTCGTTCGAGGTGCGCGTCGGAGCCATCCCCGCGGGACGCCACGGCGTGGCGGAGGTCCGGATCGAGGGGCTCGAGCGCTTGGACCCGCAGGCGCTCGCGGTGTGCCTCGCGACCCGGGAGCGCCCGCGCTTCGGCTTCGAATTCGGCCGCTCGGCGAGCCCCGTCTGCGACGTGCCCCCCTTCGACGATCACCGCCTCCGGCTTGGGCTCTTCGCGTGGCCCTGGTCCGAGTGGCCGCTCTTCGACCCCGGTGTGTTCGACAGGGACGTCGCGCGGGTCGAGCGATGGTTGCGCGCCCGTGGCCACTACGAGGGGCGGGTGCTCGAGGCCAGCGTCGACCCTCCGGCGGCCCTCGGCGGTGCCCCCCGTGCGAGCCCGGGCTGTGGTCCCGGCGAAGCCCACGGGTGCGAGGCGCGCGTCACGCTTCGCGTGTCGGAAGGCGCGCCCGTCCGCGTGGTGAGCGTCGAGCTCCATGGGCTCGAGGCGCTGGACGGGGAGCGTCGCCGGCGCCTCCGGAGCGTCCTGCTCTTGCGCGACGGCGACGTGATGGACGAGGCGCTCTTCGACCGCTCGCGGGAGGCCCTCCAGCGCTTGCTCGCCGACGACGGGTACCCCGACGCCCGCGCCGAAGGTCACGTGAAGGTGAACGCGGCGCGCCACGAAGCGTTCGTGGAATTCCGGCTCGACGCGGGGCAGCCTGGTGTGCTCGGTCGCATCTGCGTGGGAGGTCATGGCGCGCTTCCGCCGGGGCCGATCCTCGCCGCGACGTTCCTCGCGCCGGGACAGCGCTTCAGCCTGCAAGCGCTCGACCGCGCCCAGCGCGCGGTGTTCGCGCTCGGCACCGTGTCGTCCGTGGAGATTCACCCGTTCGTGGACGGCGCGGCCCCGGCCAGCGCGCCCCCCGGGGTCGACGACATCGCAGCGGCGCCCGCGGAGCCGTCCCCCGCGGCGGCGGCCCCCTCCGTCCGCGCGCCCGGGTCGTGCACCCCTCCTCCGCTGCACGTGCCGGATGGCACCCGCATCGTCGACATCGACGTGGACGTCGCCCCCGGCCGGCTCGAGCGGATCGGCCTGGGCGTCGGGCTCCAGGCGGGCGACCTCCTGACCTTCGGGAGCCAGTCCGCGGACTCCAGCTCGCAGCTCAGCGCCCAGGCCCTGCAGCAATGGGACGTGCACCTCCTGCTGGTCGGAGAGTGGCGAAACCTCCTCGACAACATGCTCCGGCTTCGTCTGGAAGAGCGCCCGCGGCTCATCTTTCCCGCCCCGTTCCCCGGCGTCGAGAGCCCCTCGGGCATCGGCCCGACCCTGGGCAACAAGATCCTCACGACCGTTCGATGGCCCGGCGTCATCGAGCCCCGCACGGCGCTCTTCGCGTCGGTGCAGCACGACTACGGGCCGCTCCCGCTCTACGGGTTCTTCCGGCACGAGCTCGACTGGCGCATCGGCCTCGAGCGCACGTTCTTCGACGGGCGCTTCTATCTCGCGACCGCGTTGCGGGGAAATCTCTTCGTGCCCGACGCGGTCCAGGGCTTGCGCCAGAACGCACAGCGCGAGGTGACGCGCGCCCTGATGGTCGAGCTGAGCACGACGCTCGACCTCCGAGACGACCCGCGCAGCCCGAGCCGTGGCGCATTCTTCTCCCTCGGCATCCAGCAAGCCGGGTTCGGCGGCGTGTCCACCTGGGACTACACGCGCATCACCGGGGAGGCCCGCGGCTACGTGCCGCTCGGCCTCGGCGTGGTGCTCGCGGGGCGCGCAGGGATCGGCGCGATGATCGTCGAGGAATCGTACGGCCTTGACCCATCGAATCTCTACGATCTCGATGCGCTCGGCCCGCTCTCGCAACAGCTGCAGGGCGGCGGGGCCATCTCGAACCGTGGGTTTCCTCCCGGCCTCGAGGGAGACGTGGTTCGCCGGCGCGTCGACGCGCGCCCGCTCCCCGATGGGAGCCAGGCGCAGTACCCGTCCGTCCTCATCTCGGGCGGCATCCGGCGCTGGGAGGCGTCCCTCGAGCTGCGCGTGCCGCTGACCGAGTCTCTCGGGCTCGTGCTCTTCGCCGATGCGGGGAACGTGAGTCGCACCGACGACTTCCACTTCGACGTCGTCAACCTCGCCTTCGGTCCGGGCCTCCGCTACCGCACTCCGATAGGTCC
>CAIKNO010000691.1 GCA_903828805.1 uncultured Sandaracinus sp.
CGGCCGACAACGCCCGTGCCGTCGACGAGGCGGCCGCCGGGCTCGGGGGCCTCGACGGCCTGGTGAACAACGCCGGCGTCATCGGGTTCGATGGCGCCGTCGACAGCACGCCGCACGAATTCCGGCGCATGATCGAGACGAACCTCTTCGGCCCGTACGAGCTCACGCGCCACGCGGTCCCCCACCTCGTGGCGAGCGCGGCGTCGGGCCGCGATGCGTCGATCCTCAACGTGTCCTCGGTCGCCTCGCTTCGCCCTTATCCGGGGCTGCTCGGGTACTGCACGAGCAAGGCCGCGCTCGACATGCTGACCCAGTCGACCGCCATCGAGCTCGCGCCCAGGAAGGTTCGCGTCAACGCGCTGAACCCCGGCGTCGTCGTGACGCAGCTCCATCGGAACGCGGGGCTCGACGATGTCCAGTACGCAGCGTTCCTCGAGCGCAGCGCCCAGACCCACCCCCTCGGTCGCCCCGGAACCGCCGACGAGGTCGCCGCCCTCGCGACGTTCCTCCTGGGGGACGAGGCCGGCTGGATCACCGGCGGTCTGCACTCGATCGACGGCGGGCGCGCCCTGACCTCGCTCCGCTGAGCGCGTCCGCATCGTCCCGCGCGACCGCATCCTCGACCGCGCAGCCCACGGCGCGAAGCGACTTGGACGTGTCGCGCGCGGGTTCGCTCCCGACCCGTTCCGTCGGTCGAGGTTGAGCGCCGTCGCGTGCCGTGTGAAACTCCCGCCAGCTTCGACCCTTTCCCACGACCTCAGGTGACCCCATGGCCCTTCGACTTGCCTGGACCACGTTCGCGATCCTCCTCCTCGGACTCTCGCCGGGCTGCACCACACGCGGCCGCATGACCGACGGCGGGGGTGGCGGCGGTGGTGGCGGGGGCGGTGGTGGCGGTGGCGGTGGCGGCGGCGGCGGCGGCTCCGACGGCGGCACGGGCTGGACCCTCGATGGTTCCGGTCCCGTGAACCCGTGCGGCGCGGGCTGCGGCCCGGCGGAGATCTGCGGGGCCGAGGGCAGCACCACCGGCGGCAACGGCCTCGACGACGACTGCAACGGACGCGTCGACGATGGGTGCATGTGCACCCCGGGCGAGGCGCGCCCCTGCTTCGCGGGCCCGCCCGATCGCCGCAACGTCGGGGCCTGCGCCGACGGCATCGAAGCCTGCACCGAGTTCGGCATCTGGGGCACCTGCACCGGCGGGGTCTCCCCCAACGCCGAGGCGTGCAACGGCGGCGACGACGACTGCAACGGCATCACCGACGACCTCGCCGGGTGCACCAGCACCGTGATGTGCCCGGGCAACGAGAGCGCCCGCCCGCTCACCACGCACACCCTCCGCGGGTCGCGCGTCTTCGGCGGCGCGGCCGCCTCGTGGAGCTGGGGCATCGAGTGCCCGTCCACCGTCCCGGCGGCCCTCTGCCCGCGCCTCGCGACCCCGAACGCCCAGGACACCGACGTCTACCTCACCGCGTCCGGCGCGTACCGCGTCAACGTGACGGTGACCCTCGCCGACGGAACCACCGCGAGCTGCGCGTGGACCCTCTACGTCCAGGGCGGCGGCCTCCGCGTCGAGCTGAACTGGGACACGATGCCCGACACCCGCGGCGGCACCGACGTGGACCTCCACCTGCACCGCTGGTCGCGCAACGGCGTCGACACCGACTTCTTCAGCGAGCCGGAGGACTGCTTCTACGGCAATTGCCGACCGGGCCAGACCTACTCCTGGCCGGGGCACCCGACGAGCGATCTCGAGAACTGCCAGGACGCCCCGCACGGCGGCGGCGCCGCGTGGCGGGCCGAGGGCGCGTGCCGCAACCCGCGGCTCGACGTCGACACGAACGGCGTCGATGGTCCGTGCACCGCATCGCAGACCGACCCCAACGCGCGGGATTTCTGCGCGCCGGAGAACATCAACGTCGATGCGCCCGTCCTCGGTCAGCCGTACCGCGTGATGGTCAACTACTACAGCGAGTCGTCCCACTCCGGACCGACCTACCCGAGCGTGAGCGTCTACTGCGGCGGCGCGCTGCGCGGCTCCTTCGGCCTCGACCCGCTCGTCACGCTGCGCAACGGCAGCGGCTTCGGAGCGGAGAACGACAACTGGTACGTGGCCGACGTGGTCTTCTTCGAGGGGACGTGCGGCCTCGACTGCCAGGTCTATCCGATCGGCACCGTGGCGCAGGGCATGGTGGATCCCGGCGATCCCTTCGGGTTCAGCTCGATCGCGCCCTTCGGTCCGCCGTGGTCGTGCCGCTACGACGCCGCGTCGGGCACCTGCACGCCCTGATCGTTCCCGCAACGACCCTGCCTCGCACGAAGGCCGCCTCCGGGCGGCCTTCGGTCGTTCCGGCACCTCGACAGCGTGTACGATGCGCCCCGATGTCGGCCCTGGAACCGAGCTTCGACGCCACGCTCGACGCACGCCTCGAAGACCTCGAGCGGGTCGCGTCGGGGCTGATCTCGCGCCCGGACCAGACCCTCCGCCCGAAGGCCGCCCACGAGGCCGACGCGGGCCGGCGCGCCCTCGAGATGCTGCGTGGCCTCGACACCACGACCGGACGCATCGCCGTGCAGGGCACGCTCGGCGAGGGCGGGATGGGCATCGTGCGCGCTGGTCGGCAGCTCGCGCTCGGACGCGACGTCGCGGTCAAGACCGTCAAGCCGGAGGCCCGCACCGAGTCCGCGACGCTCAAGCTCCTGCGCGAGGCCTGGGTCACCGGCACCCTCGAGCACCCCAACGTCGTCCCCGTGCACGACGTGTCGCTCGATGCCGAGGGTCACCCTCAGATCATTCTCAAGAAGATCGCCGGCGACGAGTGGTCCGTGCTGCTGCGCGACCCCGCCCGGGTGCGAGCGCGCTTCTCGGTGCGCGACCCGTTCGAGTGGAACGTCCGCGTGCTGATGCAGGTCTGCAACGCGATCGACTACGCGCACGCCCGCGGGATCGTGCATCGCGACCTCAAGCCCGAGAACGTCATGGTCGGCGAATTCGGCGAGGTGTACGTCCTCGACTGGGGCATCGCCGTGGCCCTCCTCGACGACCGCAGCGGGCGCATCCCGCTCGCGTCCGAGGCCATCGGGATCGCGGGGACGCCCGCGTACATGGCGCCAGAAATGCTCGAGGGTCGCGCCGACGCGCTGAGCAAGCAGACGGACGTGTACCTCCTCGGCGCGATGCTCTACGAGCTCCTCGCCGGGCACGCGCCGCACACCGGCGACACGTGGATGGAGATCTTCCATCGCATCGCATGCGTCGAGCCCGCGCTGCCCGAGGGCACGCCCGCCGAGCTCGCCCGCATCGTGCGGTGCGCGATGGCGAGGACGCCCTCCGAGCGCTTCGAGAGCGCGGAGGCCCTCCGCATCGCGCTGTCGACCTTCCTCGAGCACCGCGGTTCGCTCGAGCTCGCCGAGCGTGCCGAGGGCCGCCTGCTCGAACTCCAGGCCGAACGGACGCAGCCTGGCGACGATGCCGAAGGCTGGCGTCTGCGCCTCTATCACCTGTTCGGCGAATGCCGGTTCGGGTTCCTCGAGGCCCTCCGTCGCTGGCGCGACAACGAACGCGCGCGCCGAGGCCTGCGCGCGGCCCTCATGGTGATGATCGAGTTCGAACTGGAATCGAACGATCCCCGCGCCGCCGCCTTGCTGCTCGGGGAGCTCGACGATCCCCCCGACGATCTGGTCGCACGCGTGGCGGCGGCGCGCGTCGCCCACGAGGCCGAGGAGGCGCGGCGCGTGGCGCTCGCGCGTGACCTCGACCCTGACGTCGGCCGCCGGACCCGTCGCTTCCTGACGCTTCTGCTGGGCTCGATGTGGAGCCTCAGCCCGCTGCTGACCTGGCTCCTGGACCCGCGGCGCGTGACCCAGACCCACCGGCACTTCCTGCTGCTCTCGGTGACGATGACCCTGCTGGCGGGCGCCCTCGGCGTGTGGGCGCGCGACTCCCTCTCGAGGACGGTCATCAACCGGAACCTCGCGGGGGCCGTGGGCGTGGCGTTGCTCTCGCAGGTCGCCCTGACGTCCGCGGGCGCGGTGCTCGGAACCTCCTTCGAGGCCACGTTGCTCCTGGCCATGTTCGACCACGCGCTCGTCGCGACCATGGTGGCCGTCGGCACCGTGCCTCGCATGTGGCCTGCGGCGGTCGCATTCTGGGCCGCGCTCGCCATCGCATGCGCCGAGCATGCATGGACGCTTCCGTCGATCGCGGCGGCCAACGTCGTGATGACCGTCAACGGCCTGCTCCTCTGGGGCCGCGTCGACGAGGACGAGTTCTCGCTGATCCGCGCTCGGCAGGCCCGAAGGCGCAACGAATTCCGGGCGTTTCTCGAGCGTCAGCGGTTTCGCCGGAACAGCACGCCCGAGCCGCCCGCCCCCCGCTGAGGCCCAAGGTGGCGGCAGACCACGCGTTCTGGGAGTTTCCTGCGATGTTCGACACCCTCTTTCCCGCGCTGCACGCGCATGGCGACCGGCCGGCGCTGAGGGTTCTCGGCCGCACCCTCACGTTCACCGAGCTCGCCCGCGCGTGTGCCCACCACGCCCATCGTCTCGACGCCTCGGGCGTCGCGCCCGGAGACCGGATCGCCGTGTGGACGCAGCCCACCCTCGAGACCGCGGTCGCGCTCGTGGCCCACGCCGCCGCGGGCCTCGTGAGCGTGCCCATCGACCCCAAGCTCGGGCCGCGCGAGCTCGGGCACATCCTCGCGGACGCAGCCCCGGTGCTCGCGGTCGCCGGTGACCCGGGCTCTCTCCACGCCCCATCGTCGCTGCGCACCCTGCAAGTCACGATCGACGTGTCGGAGCCCGAGGTCCCGCTCGCGCCCCGGCCCATCACCGACGTCCCAGTGCTCGTTCTCTACACGTCCGGCACCACCGGGGCACCCAAGGGCGCACTGCTGACGGGCCACAACATCGCGTTCGACCTCGACGCGCTCGCCGAGGCCTGGGCCTGGAGCGACGCGGACACGATCGTGCACGCGCTGCCCCTCTTCCACGTCCACGGGCTGGTGCTCGGCCTCTTCGGCGCGATGCGTCGCGGCTCCACGCTGCGCTGGCTCCCGCGCTTCTCCGAGGTCGAGCTCGCGGCCGCCGTGGGTGCCGAGCCGAGCGCCGTGCTCTTCGCGGTGCCCACGATGATTCATCGCCTCTGCGAGGCCGCCTCTCGCGAGGCGACCATCGCGGCCGATCTGTCCACCGCGCGCTTGCTGGTGAGCGGTTCGGCGCCGCTTTCGCAGCGAGAGCACCGCCGCATCGAGGCGCTCACCGGTCACCGGGTGGTCGAGCGCTACGGCCTCACCGAGACCCTCATCAATTGCTCCACACGGGTCGATGGCGACCGGCGCGCAGGCTCCGTCGGGCCCCCCCTTCGCGGCGTCGAGCTGAGGCTCGTCGACGACGACCGCGCACCCCTCGACGCGTGCGACGACACGACCTTCGGCGAGGTGGCCGTGCGCGGGCCGCACGTGTTCGCCGGCTACCTCGACCGGCCCGAAGCGACCGCCGCCGTGCTGGACGCGGAAGGCTGGTTCTACACCGGCGACCTGGCGACGCGGAGTCCCGACGGGTCCATCCGAATCGTCGGAAGGCGGGCCACCGACCTCATCAAGTGCGGCGGCTTCAAGGTCGGCGCGGGCGAGGTCGAGGCCGCGCTGCTCGAGCATCCGGCGGTCCGCGAGGCCGCGGTGATCGGCGTGCCGCACGACGATCTGGGCGAGTCGATCGTCGCGTTCGTCGTGGTCGCGCCCGACGCCGCGCGGCCCACCCCGCTCGCGCTGGAAGAGCACGTCGCGGGTCTCTTGTCGCCCCACAAGCGCCCCCGGCAGGTGCACCTCGTCGGTGCCCTGCCGCGCAACGCGATGGGCAAGGTTCAGAAGACGTCTCTCCGGGACTCTCTCGACCCGTGACCGAACTCCGGATCGACGCGCTCACCGAGGAGCCGGTCGTGCTCGCACCGGCACGACGCGGGATCGGCGCCGCGCGACCGGCCGGCCTCCCGGCCCTCGACGCGCGGGGATGCCCGTTCTGTCCCGGTCAGGAGGCGGAGACCGAAGCGGCCCACCTCACGATCGGCGAACCGTGGCGCGTGCGCGTCGTGGACAACCGCTATCCGCTCGTGCGGCCGCTGCACCTCGCCGCGCCTGGATTCCACGAGCTCGTCATCGAATCGCCCGCCCACGACGCCGATCTCGCGACCTACGCCCTTCCCCACGCGGTCGAGCTCTTCGAGGCGCTGCAATCGAGGGTGCGCACCCTGCAGGCCCGGACCGGCGTCGCCGCGGTGTCGGCCTTCCGGAACCGCGGCCGTCGCGCCGGCAGTTCGCAGCCTCACCCCCACACGCAGGTCGTCGCGCTCGGCCTCGTGCCTCCCGAGACCGCGCGTCGGCAGGCGGCCGTCGAGCGCGATCCCCAGGTCCTCGAGCGGCTCATGGCCATGGAGAAGGACGACGGACGCCGCTGGATCGTCGCCGACGACGGCTGGGCCACCCTCTGCCCGTATGCGTCCCACCGCGCCTGGGAAACGCGCATCGCGCCCGAAGACGGCGCGCTCCGTCGCTTCTCGGACCTCGATCCCTCCGAGCTCCGCGCCCTCGCCCGTGCGGTCGTCGACGCCGCGTCGAGGCTGCGCCGGGTCCTCGGCGTCCCCGACTACAACGTGCTCTTCCGCGATCCTCCGGTCGGACATCGCGGCGTGTTCGTGGTCGACCTGCTCCCCCGCACTGGCGGTGACGCGGGATTCGAACTCCAGAGCGGCATCGACGTGTGCGTGGTCGCGCCGGAGTCCGCGGCGTCCGCCCTCCGCGACATCGGAGAGCGTCAAGAGCCGCCGCCCGACGGCTCCGAGGTGCCAGACCCCTGACAGCCCCGCCGAGGGAAGCCTCCCGTTCCCGACGATTCGAGCGTGGCACGGGGTGTGCTGAGCGAAGCGACGATGCCGACCTTCCTCGATCGCATTCGGAGCCAGGGCGCCGCGATCGTGCCCCTGATCCTCGTCGCGATCGTCCTGCTGATGGTCGTGCCTCTGCCACCGGCCATCCTCGATCTGCTGCTCGCCAGCTCGATCGCCCTGTCGATGGGCCTGCTGCTGCTGTCGATCCACCTCGAGAAACCTCTCGATCTCTCGAGCTTTCCGACGATCGTGCTCTTCGGCACGCTGCTGCGGTTGGCGCTGAACGTCGCCTCCACGCGGCTCATCCTCCTGCACGGCGCGGAGGGTCCGGAGGCCGCCGGCGACGTCATCCACGCGTTCGGCGAATTCATGGTGGGCGGCAATTACATCGTCGGCGCCACCGTCTTCATCCTGCTCGTCGTCATCAACTTCGTCGTGATCACCAAGGGCGCCGGGCGCGTCGCCGAGGTGTCGGCACGATTCACCCTCGACGCGATGCCCGGCAAGCAGATGGCGATCGACGCCGACCTCGCGGCCGGCGCGCTGACCCAGGACCAGGCCCGCGCGCGGCGCAAGGAGATCGAGCAGGAGAGCGACTTCTTCGGCGCGATGGACGGCGCCTCGAAGTTCGTGCGCGGCGACGCGATCGCCGGTCTGCTCATGACCGGCATCAACATCGTCGTCGGCTTCATCGTCGGCGTCCTCCAGAACGGCATGGACGCGGCCGAGGCCGGCTCGACGTACACCATCCTCACGGTGGGCGACGGCCTGGCCTCGCAGATCCCGGCCCTGCTGATGTCGACCGCCGCCGGTGTCGTCGTGACGCGCGCGTCGGCCGGCTCCGCCCTCCCGAAGGCCCTCGTCTCGCAGCTCGGCCGCTCGTCGTCGGCGCTCTTCGCGACCGCAGGCATCGTCGGTGGAGTGGGCCTCTTCCCGGGGATGCCGCTCTTCCCGTTCATGACCCTCGCCGGGGTGCTCTGGTGGGCCGGTCGCTCCGCCAGCCAGGTGAAGGCCGACGGCATCGAACAGGCGGCCGCCGAGCTCGCCGCGGTCCCGGTCCGGAGCGAACGCGAACAGATCGGCGACTCGCTGGTCCTCGACCTGCTCGCCCTGGAGATCGGCTACGAGCTCGTCCCGCTCGTGGACGGCGACGGCCCGCTCGTCGAGCGCATCGGCGCCATCCGCCGCAACCTCGCGCTGGAGCTCGGCGTCATCGTCCCGGCGGTGCACATCCGCGACAACCTCCGGCTCGGCGCCGGTGGCTACCGGCTGCTCCTCTCAGGAAATCCCGTGGCCCAGGGCGACCTCCGCGTGGGCCGCTACCTGGCGATGGATCCGACCGGCACGCTGCCCGACATCCCCGGCGAGAAGGTCCGCGAACCCGCCTTCGGCCTGCCCTCGCGGTGGATCACCGGCGCCGAGCGCAACCGCGCCGAGTCGATGGGCTACACGGTGGTCGACCCCGCGACCGTCGCCGCGACGCACCTCACGGAGGCCCTCCGCTCCATCGCCCACGAGATGCTCGGACGCACGGAAGCCCAGGAATTGCTGGACTTGCTGGCCAAGCGCGAGCCTCGTGTCGTGGACGAGCTCGTGCCGAACGTGCTCTCGCTCGGCGAGGTGATCCAGGTCCTCAAGCTCTTGCTCGCCGAGGGCGTGCCGGTGCGCGACATGCGCAGCATCCTCGAAGCGCTCGCCGATCACGGCAAGACCACCAAGGACCCCGTGCAGCTCTGCGAGCTGGTGCGGGAGCGGCTCGCGCGGCACATCACCGCGCGGTTCCGCGACGAGGAAGGGCGCCTCGCCGCCCTGGTCCTCGACCCCCGTGCCGAGGAAGCGTTCCGACGCGGCCTCGACACCTCGAGCGCCCAGCGGCTGCTCTCGTCCCTCGACGACGCCGCGCGCAATTTCTCTCAGGTCTCGACTCCGCCCGCGATCGTGTGCGCGCCCGACGTCCGTCGGAGCGTGTCGCAGTTCATCGCGCGCCGCGTGCCCGGCCTCAGCGTCCTCTCGTA
>CAIKNO010000692.1 GCA_903828805.1 uncultured Sandaracinus sp.
CCGCGCCGCCCGCTGGGAGGACGAGGACGAGGCGCAGTCGCGCTGGGACGACGAGGTGCTCGCGTTCCTCCGCGCGATGCGGGGCGTGCTCGCGCCCGAGGGTCTCGTCGTGCTCTTGATGGGCGACGGCCAGTTCGGCACCTCGCGCTCTCCGATCCTCGAACAGCTCGGCGACCTCTCGCCGCGCGCCGGGCTGCGCCCGGTGGCGGCGGCCTCGCAACCCCGCCCGGCGTCGGGGTCGGGCCCGATGCGCGAAGAGCACCTCGTGCTGCTCGCGGCCGACGGCCGCTGAGCGGGGTGGCGACGGGACTCGACGTGGGACCCGCGGGCAGCGACGCTGCGCGCCATGGATCTCGTCCGCGTCCTGCCGCTCGCGCTCTCGCTCCTCGTCGGCGGGTGCGCCGGTGCGCCTGCCCCGTCCCGCCCGCCTCCGACGGTCCCGCGCCCCCGGCTCGTCGTCCTCGTGGTGTACGACCAGCTGGCCAGCTGGGTGCTCGCCGAGCACGCGGCCGAGCTCGACGACGAGGGGGCGATCCGCTGGCTCGAGCGCTCCGGCCTGCACGTCGAGCGCGCCCGCTATGCGTACGCAGGCACCCTCACGGCGCCCGGGCACGCGGCCATCGTGAGCGGCGCTGGCCCCGACGAGAGCGGCGTGCCCTCGAACCGCGTGTGGGACCGGCGACGCAGGGCGCGGGTCTCGTCGTTCGACGATGGCGAGCATCCCGTCCTCGGGCACGAGGGCGCGTTCGGCGGCGCGGGCAGGCTGCGTGCGCGGACGGTGGCCGACGCGCTCGTCGAGGCGACCTCCGGGCGCGCGCGCGTCGTGGCCCTCGCGATGAAGGATCGCGGGGCGATTCCGCCCGGGGGGCACCACCCCACGCTGACCTTGTGGTTCGACGGGACGATCGGCGCGTTCACGTCGTCGACGGCCTTCGTGCCGGCGTTGCCGCCGTGGGTGGAGGCGTTTCGTCTCGAGCATCCGGTCGCGGGGTACGTGCGTCCGTGGACGCCGCTGCGCGCCTACGACGCGCTCGGGCCCGACGAGCAGCCCGGCGAAGGTGGGTACGGCTTCGGCGCGTCCTTCCCGCACGACCCCACGGGCACCGGGGACGCCGAGTCGTTCCTCGCGCTGCCGGGCTCGACCGAGATGCTGCTCGATCTCGCCGAGCGCGCCGTCGTCGAGGTCGAGCTCGGACAGGACGAGATCACGGACTTTCTCTCGATCTCGGTGGCGAGCACCGACTACGTCGGGCACGCGTACGGTCCGGACTCGTGGGAGTACCGCGACATGCTGATCCGCAGCGACCTGCAGGTGGGGCGCTTCCTGACGCGGCTCGCGGCGCGCACGGACCTCGCGGTGCTGCTCACGAGCGACCACGGCATCGCGCCGCTCGTCGAGCGTCACGCCGAGCACGGGCTGCCCGCGGGCGTGCGGTGGACTTCGGCCGAGCTGCTCCCGGGGCTCGAGGCGCACCTGGCCTCGACGCTCGGTCCGCGCGAAGGCGGCTACATCGACGCGTGGGTGGTGCCCCACGTCACCTTCACGACCGAGGTGCGACAGGACGCGGCGCTCCGCGCGCGCACGGCGGAGGCCGCGGAGGCGTACCTGCTGGCCCGGCCCGGGGTCGGCTCGGTGACCTTCGTCGCGCAGGCGGCGGCTCTCCGACGGAGCGACGACGACGTGGCCCGCGCGACGGGCCTCAGCATCACCGACGACCCGCCGGGCGATCTCTACGTGCTCCCCTCGCGCGGGAGCGTGGCCGACGACGTCCCCGGCGACACCGGCACCTCGCACGGCTCGGCCTTCGATTACGACCGCGAGGTCCCGGTGCTCGTGCGCGGCCCGGGGATCACGCCCGGGCGAACGACGACGACCGTCGCGCAGGACCGCGTGGCCGCGACCCTCGCGCATCTGCTCGGTGTGCCGCCGGTGCGGCCGGGCGCAGCGCCGCTCGTCGCCCCGGAATGACGGGGATCGGCCGCGGCCTGCCCCGGTCGCGGCCGTGGATGCCCGCTTTTTTTGACCGGGATCGTGCCTCCCCCGAAGGTCGGGCCTCGGAGGCGTCCGATGGATGGTGGCGAGCGAGCAGAGCTGAGGGGAAAGGTCCTCGATGGGCGTTACGCCTGCAAGGACGTGCTCGGCATCGGCGGCACGGCGGTCGTGTTCGAGGCGACGCGCCTCGAGGACGGGCGCGACGTCGTCGTCAAGACGCTGCGCCCCTCGTTCGTGGACAGCCCCGACCTGGGCCGTCGCTTGCTCCGCGAGGGCGAGGTCGCCCGCTCGGTCGTGCATCCCGGCATCGTCCCGGTCCTCGCCGAGGGGCGGCTCTTCGACGGTTCGCCGTACCTCGTCCTCGAGCGGATCCGCGGCGAATGCCTGGCGCGCCTGCTGCGTCGCGTCGGCACGCTCGAGCCCGCGCAGATCGGCGCGATCGTCATGAGGGTCTGCTCGATCCTCCACGCCGCCCACGCGCGGGGATACGTGCACCGGGACGTGAAGCCCGAGCACGTGGTGATGGAGCGCGAGGTCGACGGCTCGCTCCGGGTGTGGTTGCTGGACTTCGGAGTCTGTGCGTCGGACCGCGCGCCCGCGGACGAGCGGCAGCGGGAGATCGGCCGGGTCTTCGGAACGCCGAGCTACGTGTCACCGGAGCAGGCGTCGGGCGACCCCGACGTGGACGCCCGGGCGGACGTGTTCGGCCTCGGGGTCGTGGTCTTCGAGGCCCTGACGGGTCGCTTGCCGTTCACGGGCTCGAACGTCTCGAACCTGCTGCGGCGCATCATCCGCGAGGACGCTCCGCGGGCGGGGCTCGTGCGGACCGACCTCGAGTTCTTGTGGGACGACTGCGTCGCGCGGATGCTCGCGCGGCTGCCCGAGGAGCGCTTTCCGAGCGCCCGCGCGGTGGCGCGCGGACTCGCACCGCTTCTCGGCGATCGCCGTGCGGCCGAGGAGTCGCTGCTCGAGGTCCTCGAGTCGCGCACCCGCGCGTTCCCCGCGCTCGTCTCGGCGCGCGCCCCGGGCCGCGTCGTCGCGGCCTGAGCGGGTCCGCTCCACGCGAGGCCGGGCGCGGCGATGCCGCGACACGAGGCGGTCTTCACGTCGGGGCGCCCCCGGTCCGCGGCGCCTCGATCCCGCGAATCGTCGGCGCACGGGCGAACCCGCACGATTCGACGGAACTTCTCGGGATGTCGGACGTCTTCGTCCGGGCGTCGGGCGCGGGCTCGACCGGACGGAGGCAGGATGGCGAGGACGCGGTTCACGTGGGCGGTGGCGATGATGCTCGCGGTCGGCGGTGCTCCGATCGGCGGAGGCGCGCTGGTCGGCTGCGGCGGCGGGCCCGACTCCGTCGATGCGACGACGGCGACAGTCCGGACCGTCCGCGGAGAGGTGCGGGTGGCCGACGCGCTCGCCGGTCCCCTCGCGCGGGCCGCCGCGGGCGACGGGATCACGACCGGCGACGCCGCGCGCGCGCAGGTGGAGCTCGACTCCGGGGCGGGCCTGCTGCTCGACGCCTCGAGCCGGGTCGTGCCGGGGGCCGAGGACGACCTCGAGATCGTGGCCGGGCGCGTGTACGTCGAGGTCCCGTCGGGCGCGGCGCTCCGACTCACGGTCGGGGCCCTCGAGCTGCACGCGGGCGACGCGGCGCTCTCGGTGACGACAGGTCAGCCGGGCCGCATCCTCGTCGTCCGCGGCGAGGTGGGCTACCGCACCGGGGACGTCCGTGGAACGGTCCGCGCCGGCGAGGAGCTCACGCTGCAGAGCGAAGGGCCGCCGCGCGTGGCGCCCGCCGTGCTGTGGACCGACTGGACCGGGGGCCTCGCGCGGCCCGGGCCCACGAACGCGTCGCTCGGGCGCGGCATGGGTGTGCTCGAGGCGCGCGTGCCCGACGAGCTGGGCGTGGCGCGGTGGGCGCTCACGGTCCGCTCCCTGGACGTCCGCGTCGCCATCGAAGGTGACCTCGCGATCACCGAGGTCGAGCAGGAATTCTTCAATCCGGCGAGCGAGACGGTGGAGGGGCTCTACCGCGCGAGCGTGCCCGAGGGCGCGGTGTTGCAGCGCTTCGCGGTGGACCGCGAGGGGACCCTCGTGGACGGCTACGTGCGCGAGCAGCAGCAGGCCCGCGCCGCGTATCAGGCGCAGGTCTACCGGGGCTCGACTGACGACCCCGCGCTGCTCGAGTGGGATGCGCCGGGTCGGTACCGCGCGCGCATCTATCCCATCGCGCCCGGCGAGGTCCGTCGCATCGTGATCCGCTACGCCGAGTGGCTCGCGCCGGCGCGACCGGGCGGGCCGCGGCTCTACCGCTATCCGATCGGCTCGGGCGAGGGCGCGCCCCACGTGCAGGAGATGTCCTTCGTGGCCGACCTCGCCCACGCTGGCGCCGCGCGGGTGCGGGCCGGAATGGGCGCGCGGGTCGAGGGCCAGGCCGTCGTCCTGCGGCGCAGCGACTTCCGGCCCCTCGGCGATCTCTGGCTCGAGCTGCTCGATGGTGAGGCCGAGGACGCCGAGGCCCAGGGCCAGCGCGCGTACCGGGCCGTACACGAGGCGCCCGAGCGGGCACCCGACGCGCGCGCCATCGTGCACGAGGCCGACGAGAGGGATTACTGGTACCTCCCGCTGCGCCTGCCGCCGGCGCTCACGGAGGCGGCCTCGCGGGGCGGGCTCGACCTGGTGGTCGTGGCCGACGTCAGCGCGGGCACCGACCGCGCGCACCTGGAGCTCGGGCGCAGCGTGGTGGAGTCGATCGCCGCGCACCTCGGGCCGCAGGACCGGCTCTCGGTGGTCGGGGCCGACCTCGCGCTCCGTCCGCTCGGCGAGGGCCCGGAGGCGAGCGCGCTCGGACCGGTGGAGCCCGCGCGGGTCGAGGCGATGCTCGATGCCCTCGGACGCATGCCCGCGGGCGGGGCGACCGATCTCGGGCGGGCCGTGGCCGATGCGGCCGCGCTCCTCGATCCGGCGCGCCCCGGGGCGGTGGTCTACGTCGGCGACGGTGCACCGACGGTCGGCGAGCTCGCAGGGGAGGGGTTGATGACCCACCTCGGTCGGCTGCCGCATCCGGTGCGTTTGTACGCCGTCGGCGTGGGTCCCGAGGCGCGGCTCGAGCTGCTCGACACCCTCACACGGGGCGGGGGCATGGCCCTGCGCGTGGAGTCGCGCGCCGACGCGGCGGGCGCGGTCCTGCGGATGCTCGCGCACGCGGCGCGTCCGCTGCTCTCGCGGGTGACGGTCGAGCTCGGCAGCGGCATCGACAACGCGTTTCCTCGCCGCCCCGTCGACGTGGTCGAGGGCGAGGTCCTCGCGATCGTCGGCCGCGTCCGCGGCGCACCTCCGTCGGCCGTGACGGTGCGCGGGGAGGTCGCCGGTCGACCCTTCGAGGTGCGCGTGCCCGTCGCGACCGAGACGCGCGCGGAGCGGGTCGACCTGCGCCTTCGCTGGGCCGCAGAGAGGCTCGCTCAGCTGCTGCTCGATGGCGCGGGCCGCGAAGAGGTCGCGGAGCTCGGGACCCGCTGCGGACTGATCACGCCCTTCACGAGCTACTACGTGCCGAGCGCGCGGGAGCTTCGTGCGATGGGTCGGCTCGCGCGCGTCCTCGAGCGCCCGGGGCTCGACGGGGCCGAGGTGGTGCTCGCGCGTCAGAGGGCGAACTCGCCTTCGTCGCGGTGGCTCGCCGCAGCGCTCGGTCCCCTGACGCTCACGGGCTGCTCGCGAAGCGAACGGGCCGCGCCCGCGCTCGAATCGTCGAGCGCTTCGGAGGAGGCCCGCGCCGTGGACCAGACGGCGGTCCCCGGACCTGCGGGGGGCGACGATGTCGGAGGGACCGCATGGCGCGGGCCGATGCCGGAGGAGTCGGACGAGGGCGGGCAGGGCGCACCGTCGCCCGCGACCGCCGCACCGATGGCCGCGGCCCCGGTGGCGCCTGCTCCGCCGCCGCCGTCCGAACCGGCAGGCCTCGCGCAGCAGGCGCGAGAGCTCCGGGGCGGGGCGGCCTTCGTCGACGGGGAGGCGGGCGCGATGGAGGGCCTCGCGGAGGCGACCACGGGCGCTCCGCGACCCGACGGTGAGATCGGCCTCGGGGGCCTGGGCGTGATGGGTCACGGGAGCGGCGGGGGCGGCACCGGCTCGGGCTACGGCTCTGGCGCCCGGGCGCCGGCGCGATCTCGCCGCGCCACCAACGGGATCGAGCGCACGGAGGACCTCCCCGCCGACGGGCGCGCCGATCGGCGTGCGGATCCGGCGTCGGTCGCGGGCCCGGCCGGTGTCACTTCGCGCGTCACCGTGACCACCCAGATCACGACCGTCGTGTCGACCGCGACGACCCCGTCGCATGCGCGTCTGCGCTGCAGCGACGCGTCGGCGCGCCCGCTCGAGGACCGGCGCGCGCTCTGGCGCGAACGCCTCGCGGCCACGTCGTGGACCGGCGCGATGGTCGACGTCTACCGCGAAGCCATCCGCGCGTGCGAAGTGCCGGACTGGCGCGCGCGGCGGGCCCTCTTGCAGCTCATGAGGGCGCAAGCGGGCTCGATCGCCCGGACGATCGAGCTCGTCCGGATGCTCGGCGATGCCTCCGGCCGGAGCTATCTCCGCGCCGAGATCTTCCGGAGCGTCCGCTCCCCCGAGGACCTCCGGCTGGTCCGCGCGGCGTTCGGTCTCGGCGCCGCGTTCGACGCGACGCTCGTCGAGCAGGTGCTCGCCCAGGCCGCGACGCCCGAGGCGCGCTTGCGTGCGCTCCGCCGTCTGGTGTCGCAGACGCCCGAGTCGTTCGACCTGCGGCTTCGCCTCCTCGAGGAGCTCGAGGTGCAGTCGCGCACGGCCGAGATGCTTCGCCTCGCCGAGGCGCTGCGCGCCGATCCGCTCGCCGATCCGGGCGTCCGGACCGCGCTGGGCGAGATGTACCTCCGGCTCGGGCGTCAGGACGAGGCCCGACGCGCGTTCTCGGAGATCGTCGAATTCTCGCCCCTCGACGAGCTCGCCCGGCGCCGTCTCGGCGACCTCTACCGCGCCCACGGCTGGTTCGAGGACGCGTATCGCCAGTACGAGACGCTCGCCCAGATCCGCCCCGACGACGCGTCCGTGCTGCTGCTGCTCGCGCAGGCGGCGGCCGGGGCGGGCCGCACCGACGAGGCGCTGCGGCTCGAGCAACGCGCCATGGAGACGGCGGCCCCGGGCAGCCGGGAGGGCCTCGCGCGGACGGCGCAGCTCTGGTCGAGCGTGCGGTTCGCCAAGCTCCGCAGCGCCGCGCGCGCGTCGGACGACGCGGACGCCCTCGCGGGATTGCTCGCCCGGATGCGCCGGAGCGGCGTGCTGCGCGACGCGGGCGACCTCCGGGTGACGCTCACCTGGGCCCACCCCGACGCGCAGCTGGCGCTCTGGGCGGGACATCCCGGCCTCGCGCCGTCGCGCCCGTCGGACCTCGCGCCCGAGCTCGGGCTCGAGGCGTTCGACGTCGCGGAACAGGAGGACGGCACGTACCGCATCGAGGTGCGGCGCGACGCCCGAGATCGCCTCGGCGAGCTCGACGCCGAGCTCACGGTCGTGTGGGGTGAGGGCCGGCCGGACGAGCGCGTGGAGGTGGTGCCCCTGCACTTCGACCCGACGGTCCGGGTCCAGTCGTGGACGCTCCGCGGCACCGAGCTGCGTGCCGTCGAGGGGCGTGGGCCCCCGGATGTGGCCGGGGGCTCCCGGATTCTCCGCTTGCCCGTCCCTGTCCGGAGGAACCGCTGATGCCGCGACGCCCGTCCTCTCGACCCTCGGGGTCCGCCCTCGCGATGCTCGTCCTGCTCCTCGGCTGCGGGCAGCCGCACGATCCGTCTCCGACGGTGGCGCTCGCCTCGCCCGTCCGCGGCGCGCTCACGATCGAGCGCGAGGGTCGCTCGACGCCGCTCGACCGCCCCGCGCGGGTCGAACGCGGCGCGACCGCGCGCACGCACGACGACGGGCGCGGCGCGCTCTCGCTCGACACGGGCGCGTGGATCCTGCTCGACCGGAGCACGTCGTTGACCGCCGAGGATGACGCGTGGCGGCTCGCGCAGGGCCGGGTGTGGATCGACGCATCGTCGGCCGAACCGACGACCGTCCGCACCGCGCACGGCACCTTCGAGAGCGAAGGCGCCGCGTTCGCGGTGGCCCTCGAGGCCGGAGGCACGCGGGTGTACTGCGGCTCGGGCGAGGTCACGTACCGCACCGAGGGAGGAGAGGGCCGCCTCGCGCAGGGAGAGACGCTCGTGGCGTCGGGCACGGGGGCGCCGTCGGTGTCGCCCGAGGCCTTGTGGGACGACTGGACGGGCGGGCTGGCGAACCCGTCGCGCGAGCGTCTGCGCGGGGTCGAGCGGGTCGGCGTCCTTTCGGGACGCACCTTCGCGGAGGGCGGTCAGGCGCGCCTTCCGTTGCCCGTGCGCGCCCACGAGGTGAACGTCGAGATCCGCTCGGACCTCGCGCGCACCGAGGTCGTGCAGACCTTCTTCAACGCGCGCTCCGAGCTGCTCGAGGGCGAGTGGGCGATGCGGTTGCCGCCCGGCGCCGTCGTGCAGGACTTCGCCGTCGACACGGGCGCGGGGTTCGTCGAGGGCACGGTGCGGACCGTCGGTACGACCGGCGGGACGGTGCCGATGTGGGCCGCGCGGGAGACCACGGGCAGCAAGCTCGTGTGGGATGGCCCGGAGCGCGTGCGCGCCCGCGTGTTTCCGATCGCGCCCGGCGCCACGGTGCGCCTCCGCGTGCGCTACACCGAGTGGCTCTCTCGCGACGCCGACGTCCGTACGTACGTCTATCCGATGCGGCCCGACGGAGAGGCGCCTCTGCTCGGTGAATTCGTGCTCTCGGTGGACACGCGGGACGCCGATGCCCGCGCGATGCGCGCCGGTCTCGGCGCGGCGATCGAGGGGGGCGTGGTGCGCGTGCGGCGCAGTGATTTCCGCCCGCGCGCGGACTTCGCGCTCGATCTCTTCGACACCGAGGCGGCCCTCGCGTCGCGGGACCGCGTCCGGGTCCATCGGGCCTCGCCCGAGGGCGGCGCGACGACTGCGGAGGGCCCGGAGGACTACCTGCTCTTCGACGTGCCCACGGGCCACCTCGCGGAGGGCGCGTCCGGGTCGGTGCCGCCGCTCGAGCTGGTGCTGCTCGTCGACGCGTCCGGTGCGACCGACGTCGAGGATCTCGAGCTCGCGCGGGGCGTGGTCGAAGCGGCGCTGCGGCAGCTGACCCCGACGGACCGGGTGGCGCTCCGGCTCGCGGACGTCCGTGCCCACGTGCCGGAGGGCGCGCCCGAGGGCCTCGTGGCCGCGACCCCCGAGGCCTGCGAGTCGCTGCTGGGATCGCTCGCGCGGGTGGAGCTCGGCGGCGCGACGGATCTGGGCGCGAGTCTGCGTGAGGCGGCCGCGCTCGTCGCGGGGCGGCCCCGTGGGGCGGTGCTCTACCTGGGGGACGGACTGCCCACGACCGGCGCGCTCGACGCGACGTCGCTCCGTGCGCAGCTCGCGATGCTGGATGCGCCCCCGCGCTTCTTCGCGCTCGCGCTCGGGGAGGGCGCCAACCTCGATCTGCTGCGCGCGTGGCTCGGTCCGCAGGCCTCCGCCGTGCCGGACCGCGAGCAGGCGGCGCGCGCGGTCATGGCGCTGCTGGCCGAGGCGGCCCGGCCCATGCTCCGCGGCGTCACGATCGACCTCGGCGAGGGCGTGGAGCGGGTCTATCCCCGGGGGCCCCTGACGGTGGCGGAGGGCGGCTCGCTGCATCTCTCGGCGCGCCTGGCGGCCGGGCTCCCCTCGCAGGTGACGGTCCGCGGGACACGCGACGGCGTGCCCTTCGAGCGGCGCCTCGAGGTCGAACCGTCCGTGCCCGACGAGGGCGGGGATGTGCGCCGGAGGTGGGCCTCGGCGCGGCTCGCGGAGTTGCTCGACGACGACGCCGGCCGCGAGGCCCTCGTCGAGCTCGGTGTGCGCTTCGGTCTGCTGACCCCGTGGACGGCCGTGGCCACGGAGGGACCGCCGGCCGAGATGCTCCCGCTCATCCCGTTCTTCGATCACGACCCGGGCGCGTTCGCCTGGGGCCTCGGCGGCGGCGCGCCGGCGGTGCGCGCGATCGACCCGAGCCCGGACGGACAGGGATGGCGGCGGCGCGGCGCGGGCGCGACCCCGGCCGAGGCCG
>CAIKNO010000693.1 GCA_903828805.1 uncultured Sandaracinus sp.
CTGCTGTTCTTGTTGCTGCTGGTCCTGCGGGTCCTGCTGCTCTTGTTGCTGCTGGTCCTGCTGCTCCTGTTGCTGCTGGTCCTGCTGCTCCTGTTGCTCTTGCTGCTCTTGGATCCGCCGAAGCGCCAGCTCGAGGTTCCATGCCGCGTCTCGATTGCCAGGTTGCTGGCGCAGCGACCCTCGGAAGGCGTCCGCCGCCTCACGGAAGGACCGCTGCGCGGCCGCGTGGTCCTCCGCGGACGCGGCATCGCCTTGCCCGTAGAACGCGAGGCCGAGGTTGTAGAGCGCCGCGGCGCGGATCGGCGCCGGCGCGGGCGGCTCGCTCGCGAGACGGAGCGCCTCGCGCGCAGGGTCGATCTGGCCTGCGGCCAGCAAGGCCAGACCGCGATCGAGGTGCACCCCGGGCTCACTGGGCAGCGACCGGGCCGCCGCATCGTAGGCTTCGAGCGCCGCCGCCGCCTCGCCGGCCGCCATCCGCGCATTGCCCTCGCGCACGTCCGGATTCTCGCGGCGGAAGGGTTCCCATGCCGCGGCCGTCGACGGACACGCCCCGAGGGCCACGAGCAGAACCAGCCACGGGTGCCTCATCGTTCTCCCTCGCCCACGCGGCGCTTGGCACGCCGCCATCCCCCCGTCCACGCCTCCGGGAGGAGCGACTCGAGCACCAGCAGCAAGAACGCCGGCAGGAGCCAGAGCGCGTACCGGTCCTCGTTCACCGTGACCCTCCGCGCACGCTGTTCGTCCTGATGCATCTGGCGCATTTCTCTTCGGATCTGCTCGATGCCCACCGCGCCGCGCCCCGCCGCGAAGTAGCGGCCGCCCGTCGCCTCCGCCACTTCCCGCAACTGCCGCTCGTTCTCCTCGGTGAGCGAGGTCTGCACGAGCTCGCCGGCCTCGTCACGGAGATATCCCGTCCAGGTTCCGTCCGGCGCGTACGTGGGAACGGGCTCCCCCGCGCGCGACCCGATGCCGACGGTGTAGACGCGGATCCCCGCCCCGGCGAGCTGGCGCGCCGCCTCGACCGGGTCTCCTTCGTGATCTTCGCCATCGGTCATCAGGATGACGATCCGCGAACGCGGCGCACCGCCCTCCGTCGCGGCATCGCTGCCGGGCGTGCGGCCTCCGCGCTCGAGGAGCCGACGGGACGCGACGAGGGCCCGGGCGATCGCGGTTCCCCCGACGGGCATGTCGTAGGGGCCGAGGTCGCGGAAGAAGAGCCCCAGCGCCGAATAGTCGGTCGTCATGGGGAATTCCATCGTCTCCCCCGCGAACGCGACGACGCCGACGCGGTCACCGTCGAGCTCCTCGACGAAGCGGAGCACCTCCGCCTTCGCCCGCTCGATGCGGCTCGGTCGGACGTCCCGGGCCAGCATGCTCTTGGAGAAGTCGAGGGCGATGACGACATCGATCCCGCGCTTGCGAAGCACGCGCGTTCGACTTCCCCACTGCGGCCCGGCGAACGCCACGCAGGCGAACGCGACCGCGAGGACGAAGAGCACCGCCCGCGCCGCGCGCCACGGCCCGCTCCGACCGACCGTCAGCATCGCCGCCACGGCCGGGTCGCCGAAACGTCGCGTCGCGCGCTGCCGCAGCCTGAACGCCGCCAGCGGCACGAGGCCCAGCAGGGGCACCATCGCCAGCAGCCAGAGGAGATCGGGATTCCGGAAGCTCACGGCCACCTCCGGAACACGAACGCTCCGAGCAAGAGTTCGAGAACCGCGAGGACGAGCCCGGGGCCGACCACCGCCGGGAACAGCTCACCGTAGACCCGGCCCGGATCTTCGATCTCGCTTCGCTCGAGGCGGTCGAGGATCGCGTGGAAGCTCTGCACGAGGCTGCCGCGGTCCGAGGCCACGAACGACTCCCCGCCGGTGCGCTCGGAGAGTCGCTGCATCAACTCCGGATTGATCGGGAAGTTGCCCCGATCCCAGACCGGGCGGCCGAAGACGTCCGTGCCGGACTGCACCCTCGCGTCGGCGGTCTGACCCATCAGCACGGTGTAAACGCGCACGCCCATCGTCTGCGCGAACTCGGCGGCTTGCTCGGGCGACACGTTGCCGCTGTTGGAGTCACCGTCGGTCAGCAGGATGACGACGCGGCTCTCCGCGGTCGAACGGCGCAGCCGGTTGAGCGACGTGCCGAGCGCGTTGCCGATGGCGGTGCCGCGTCCGTCGATCATCTCGAGCGAGAGCCCCGACAGCATGGAGCGGAGCGCTTCCTTGTCGGTCGTGAGGGGCAGCAGCGTGTACGCATCCCGCCCGAAGATGACCGCGCCGATCCGGTCGTTGGGACGCCGCCGGACGAAGTCGTCCACCACGTCCTTCATGGCGGAGAAGCGGTCGGGCTCGATGTCGGTCGCCTGCATCGAGAGCGAGCAGTCGAGGGCCAGCACGATGTCGATGCCCTCGACCTCGCTCGCGTCGCGCGCGTGGATGCTCTGAGGGCCCATCAGCCCCAATGCGAACAGCGTGGTGACGATCACGCGGAGGGCGATGAGCGACGGCGCCGTCCACGTGCGTGCGCCGGTGCGTGCGACCCGCGCGAGATCGAAGGTGCGCGACATCTGGATGCGGGGCGCGCGGTCGTGCAGCAACACGGACCGCGCC
>CAIKNO010000694.1 GCA_903828805.1 uncultured Sandaracinus sp.
CCGACGCGAGCACGCCCGACGCGAGCACGCCCGACGCGAGCACGCCCGACGCGAGCACGCCCGACGCGGGCACGCCCGACGCGGGCACGCCCGATGCGGGCACGCCCGATGCGAGCACGCCCGATGCGAGCACGCCCGCAACGGTCTGCGGCGACGGAGTCGTCGACGCGCCCGAGGTCTGCGACGACGGGCGCAACCTCGGCGCCCCGGGCGGCTGCGCGCCCACCTGCCTCGAGCTCGCGCCACCCGCCGAGGCGTTTCCCGCGTACATGATCCAGGTGATCGATCGAGACGGCGCCCCACGGACCCGCACGCTGGACCGCCGGGCCTGCGCGCCCTCGCTCTCGACCGAGTGCGCAGGCCTCTGCATGGAGGACGCCGATCACTGCGCCGACGTCGCCTATCTCGGCGGGGGCGAGTGGCGCCTCGACCTCCGCGTGAAGTCGACCGTCGCGCGGGTCCCGATCCTCGTCTTCCCCGCGCAACCGACCGCCGAGCCCCTCGACTCCCCGGACGACGACGTCTACCTCTATCCGTTCCTCTCCGGCGTCGCCGAGCGCTACGACCACCGTACCGACCCGAACGCGACGTTCGCGCTCACCTACCCCGGGGGCACCTTCGCGCCGCTCACGATGCTCGCCGACCGTGACGACGCACGCCTCGTCTATGCGTCGAACTGGCCGCCCATCGCGGTCTCGCCGGCGTACGGCGCCGGGCGGCTCACCCTCTGGTACCAGGACGCCGAATCCACGAGCATCGGCGGCGGGTCGTACCTCAACGGCTGGACGCCCGGCCTCGCCAGCACGCCGCGCCCGGGCGAGACCCGCTCCTATCGCTTCACCGAGGTGCGGATCTCCCCGGCGGACGTTCCGCCGGGGCACGCGCCCTGGCACGTCGCGCTCGATCGCTACCGCGCCTGGCTCCGCGCGCACACCGGCCCGGTGTCGCCCCCGCCCGCGTGGATGCGTGAGAGCCACGGCGTCATCGGCGTTCAGCTCGAGAACCTCCGCGACTACGATCCCGCGCTGCTCGATCGATGGGCCACGCGCTGGGGGCGAGCGTTCCCTTGGATGCTGCTCTGGGGGCAGATGAGCGACTATCTCGGCGACTGCTGCGAGACCGCGTATGCCATCCACCCGCGCTACGGCGACCTCCCCGGCGTCGTCCGCGGGCTCCGCGACCGTGGGATGCACGTCGGATACTACAGCGCCCCGAACTGGCGCCTGCAGACCGATCCGGCGCAGCGCCTGCACGAAGCCGGGGGCGCCCGATGGCTCCGCGGCTGGATCGACTCGAACCTCGCGAACGGCGCCGATGCCCACTACGTCGACACGCTCGCGCGGACGCCGTGGGGCTCGCCGGACGTCGTGCGCGAACTCTTCGCGGCGGTCGGCCGCTGCGACGCGAGCCGCGCGGTTGGAGGTGCCGTCGAAGCGAACTGTGGACTCCTGCCGCAGGCGACGATGATCGAGGGCGCCGTCGACATCTACCCTGCGGCCGGTCTGATGGACGGCGGCCTCACGGGCGTGCCCGGGATCGGCATGGCGGACAACACCCAGCCGATCTCGGTGGACCGCCCCTACGTGACGTTCCCGCAGCTCGCGTACGACCTGCTCGATCGCCACCAGCTCCACCTCGGCGGCTACAACAACGACTACGGGCTTGCCGGCACCATCGACACCGACGGCGACTCGAGCGTGGAGGCGTCGGACGAGACGCCCCGTTGGTACTGGAGCGAGCGGCAGGCGTTCCTGCTCGGCGCGCGCATCACCGGATCGCACCTCGACGTGTGGCTACCGGGCGCGGGCCTCAGCCCGAACCCCCGGCTCGAAGAGCTCATCGCCGAGCGAGACCGCATGCGGTTCTGGGCCCGCGGCCCGCGCTACCGGGACACGAGAGGCCTCGGCCCGGCGCCACGCGGCGTCGACGCGCGGCGCTTCGAGACCGCGGACGGCGGGACGCTCCTCGCGGTCGTGAACTGGGACCTGCGCGCCGGGCTCACGATCGACGTCGACGGGGTCCCGGTCCCGCTCTGCGCTCGACGCTTCGCGATCCTCGACGTCGCGTCGCCCTCGTGCCCTCCGTGACCCGCGCGTGCGCGCCCCGCACGACGGATCAGCCGGCCGCGTCGAGCTCGGCTGCGATCATCTGATCGAACCACTCGGCGGGCCGGTAGCCCGTCGCGCGGCCGACCTCCTCGCCGCGCTCGTAGAGGACGATCGTCGGCGTCGCGCGGACGTCGAGCATCGAGAGCAGCTCGGGCTCGGCGTCCTCCGCCGCGATCTCGACGACCTTCACCCGCCCCGCGTAGCGCGTCGCGATCTCCACGAGGACAGGCTCGAGCTTGCGGCAAGGCCCGCAGCCCCCGCTCCACACGTCGACGATCACCGGCACCTCGCTGACGAGCACCTGCGCCTCGAATGCGTCGAGGTCCCGCACCGACGAAGGCGCCACCTTCGCCCCGAAGAGCCGATCGAGAAAGCCCACCCGCGCTCTCTACCATGCGCACCGCGCCCCCATCACCGCGCCCCCATCACCACGCCCCGACCCCCCGCGCGAAGTCGCCGCCTGCGCCCCCTTCGATCGACACGCCGCATCTCGAACGCGTGCGCGGGCCCACGGCATCGAC
>CAIKNO010000695.1 GCA_903828805.1 uncultured Sandaracinus sp.
AGCCCATCGACACGGCACCGGAAGGACGCGCCGGGCCGGGGGCATGGTGCCCGCCCCCGGACGTGCGTATGGACGGGTCATGTCGTCACGAGACCTCATCGTCGTCGGCGGGGGTGTCGCCGGGCTCGCCGCGGGCTGTTACGCGCTGATGAATGGGTTCCACGTTCGGATCCTCGAGCATGGCCCCGCCGCCGGCGGCGTGTGCACGGCGTGGAAGCGCGGGCCGTACACGATCGACGGCTGCGTGCACTGGCTCCTGGGGAGCGGGCCGGGCGGTCCGTTCCGCCCCATCTTCGAAGAGCTCGGCGTGGTCCGCGACACGCGACTGACTCCGATCCACCACTTCACGCGCTACCAGAACCTCGAGGATGGGTGGTCGATCGACGTCACGTCGGACCTCGACGCGCTGCAGCGCGCCATGGTGGAGCTCGCGCCCGGCGACCGCGCGCTCATCGCCCACATCTTCGAGGGGATCGCGGCGATGTCGGGGTTCGTGTGGCCGGTGTCCGAGCCCCCCGAACTCGTCCCGTTCGCCGAGCGCCTTCGGCAGGTGTGGGAGATGCGCCGCGCGGCGCCCGCGTTCGTGCGCTTCCACGGCGATGTGGCGACCTTCACGCGAGACCGGATCGTGAGCCCGCGCCTTCGTGAGTTGCTCGGCGCGCTGGTCGCCCCCGAGATGCCGTTCTTCTTCTTCCTCATCCTCGTGTCGCAGCTCGCGCAGGGTCAGCTGTCTCGACCGGCCGGGGGTTCGGCTGCGCTCCGCGACGCGCTCGTCCGGCGCTTCACGGAGCTCGGCGGCGAGCTCCTCGTCGACACGACGGTCGAGGAAGTGGTGGTCGAGCAGCACCGCGTCGTCGGGGTGCGGATCGCCGACGGCCGCATCCTGCGCTCGGAGCTCGTCGTGAGCACCGCGTCGGCCTACGAGACGGCGCTGAGTCTGCTCGGCGGGCGCTTCCTCGACGCGGCCACGCGCCAGCGACTCGACGAATGGCCGAAGTACCAGGCCGTCGCGCTCGTCAGCTACGGCGTCGAGCGCCCGCTCGCGGAGGTGCCATGGTCGCTCGTCGTGCACCAGCGCGAGCCCTTCGTGCTCGGCGGCCGCGCACAGCCGCAGCTGGCCTTCCGAACGTACAACGACGACCCGACGTTCGCGCCGAAGGGACACACGGTCGTGCAATCGATGCTCGAGACCGACTATCGCTTCTGGGCCGAGCAGGGCGACCGCGAAGAGGCGACCCGGGAGGCCGCGGCGTCGGCGGTGCTCGACCGGCTCGAGCGGTCCTTGCCCGGCATCCGCGCGGACGTCCGCATGACCGACGTGGCCACACCGCTCACGTTCTGGCGCTTCGCGCGCGTGTGGCGCGGTGCGTTCGAGGGATGGCTTCCGACGCGGCGCACGTACGGCGTGCGCGTGCCGAGGAACGTGCCGGGCCTGCGCGGGCTCTACCTGGCCGGCCAGTGGGTCGAGCCCGGCGGTGGCGTGCCGATCTCGATGATGTCGGGACGGCATGCGATCCAGGTGCTCTGTGACGATCTCGGACGGCGCTTCGTCGCGACGGCCCCGCGCTGATCGCGAGGCGGCGGAGACCACGGCCCGACGACCTCCACGGGCGACGCCGTGGGGCCCTCCTTCACTCGTCCGGAGCGGCGGGAAGAGACGTCAGCCCGCGCCGAGCACCGTTTGGAGCGTGACCTCGACCGCCGCCGCGAGCCGGTCGACCTCGGCGGTGTCCGCCTCGCCCCGGCACGCCGCCTCGAGCGCGCCCGCGCGCTGCGCCAGATCGAACTCGCCCAGCAGCGCGGCCACGCTCCGCAGGTTGTGCACGAGCCGGGTCGCGCCGGCGCGGTCCGGGCCTCGGCGCGCGGACGCGAACGCCGCGGCGAAGTCCCTGTAGCGCGCCCGAAAGTCCTCGCGCAGCTCGGGCAGAAGCTCGTCGAGATCGATTCGGTCGAGAGGCTGGAGGTCCTGCTCGGAGGACGACGCCCCGGCGGCCCGTGCGCGTCCCGGCGCGACCGACACCCCCGGGCTCGAAGGCCGCGAGGGCGGTCGCACGCGACGCCAGACCGGATCGCCCGGCCGCGGCTCCCTCCAGCGCGCGATTGTCGAGAGCAGGTCCCGCGGCGCGAAGGGCTTG
>CAIKNO010000696.1 GCA_903828805.1 uncultured Sandaracinus sp.
CCCGTGCTGGACGTGCCCGGAGCGCCCGGGGTGCACGCTCACCCACGCGCACGACGCGGCCGAGGCCGACGAGGCGCTCGGCCGGCATCCGGACGTCGACGTGGTGCTGCTCGACGTGGCGTTCGACCTGCCGGATGGGCGTTTGCTGCCGATGCCCGGGGCGGACGCCGAGCGGCGCCGGCGTCTTCAGGGCATCGCGGTCCTCGCGCATCTCCGCCGCCGTCGTGGCGACCTGCCGGTGGTCCTGATGACCAGCGAGGAGGAGCTCGGCTTCGAGGACGCGGCGGTGGCCCTCGCGGTGGACGAGTTCGCGACGCTCGCCGGCGAGGCCGCCTTCGACGCGCGGGCCCTCTCCCTGTTGATCGAGCGCGTGCTCGCCCGCCGCCTCGACTCCGCCGAGGCCGGCGGCTTCACGTGGGGCGGCTCGGCGGCGATGGCGCGCGTGCGACGGGATGCGGTCGTCCTCGCGCGCACGTCGCTGCCGATGTTGCTGCTCGGCGAGACGGGCACGGGAAAGAGCGCGCTCGCGGAGCGCGTGGTGCATCCCGCGAGCGGACGCGGGGGGCCCTTCGTGGCGGTGGACCTCGCGTCGCTGCCGGAGACGCTCGTCGCGAGCGAACTCTTCGGCACGGTGCGGGGCGCCTTCAGCGGCGCGGTGGATCGACCGGGCCGCTTCGAGGAGGCGAGCGGCGGCACGCTCTTCCTCGACGAGGTCGGCAACCTTCCGCCCGAGGCGCAGCGAATGTTGCTGCTCGTGCTGCAGGACGGTCGGGTCACGCGCCTCGGGGAGACCCGTACCCGGACGGTCGATGTGAAGCTCGTCGCGGCCACGAACGCCGACCTGGACGCCAAGGTCGCGGCCGGCACCTTTCGCGCGGACCTGCACGCCCGGCTCAACCCCGCGGCGCGGCTGCAGTTGCCGACGCTCCGCGAACGACGGGGGGATCTCGGGCCACTGCTCGCGGTGTTCGTGCGCCGCAAGTTCGCGGCGGGCGTCGACCGCACGCTGCTCGTCGAGTACCTCGACGCGGCGGCGATCGCCGGTGGCCCCTCGGCGGACCTGCGGGTCGCGTCCCGGGCCGGAGGCGAGACGCCGCGGCGTGGCGTCTGCTTCGTGCTGTCGAGGGCCAGCTTCGCCGCGCTCGAGGCGCATCCGTGGCCCGGAAACGTCCGCGAGCTCGAGCTCACGATCGCGACGGCGGCGGTGCTCGCGCTGTCCGACGCGCTCGAGGCTGCGCGGGAGGGCCGCGGCGCGACCGGCGAGCCGGCGCGGACGATCCCCATTCCCGCCAAGCTCGTGCGCGATCTGCTGTCTCCTCCGCCCGCCCGCCCGCCGGGCCACGGTCCGGGGGAAGGCGCGCCGCCTCACGCACCTCGCGTGCGTCCCGCAGCGACGCTCCACGCGGTGGCGCGCCAACTCGAGGAGGCGCTCTACGCGCGGCTCTACGAGGAGTCGAACGGAGACTTCGAGGCGATGGCGCGGCGTCTCCTCGAGGGCCACGACCCCGGGGCGGCGAGGCGGGTGCGGCTGCGGTTCAACCAGCTGGGCCTCCGGGTCCGAGGGCGCGCCGGGGGATCGGATTCGTAGATTCGGAAATATGCAAATCGTAGATGAATGGCTCCATAGAGAGGGAAAAGCGGCTCGCTGACGGGGTGGGTAGGGTGGCACGGGCGGTGCTCGGGAGGGACCTCAGACCCCGGAGGTGACCCCCATGACGACCGAGAACAGCGTGACCATGGCCCTGGCGGAGCTCGAGGAGCTCGAGCGGCAACGCCTCCGGGAGGAGCAGGCCGCGCAGGCCCGCGAGGCCCAGCGGCGGGCGGACGTGGCGGCCCGTGCGCAGGCGGACGCGGCGGCGCAAGCGCGCGTGCGGGCCGAGGAGCGCGCCGAAGCCCTCGTGCGGCTCGAGCTCGAGGTGGCCGCCCGCGCGGAGGCGGAGGCGAGGAAGGACGGCTCGCTCGATGCGCTTCGAACGCAACTCTCGCAGGTCGTCGCCGAGCGGGAGGCCATGCAGCGGGCGCTCGTGGCGCGCCTCGAAGGGCAGGGTCAGGCGCCTGCGCGCTCGAGGTGGGCGTCCGCGCTCGGGATCGCCAGCCTCGTGGCGTCGGCGCTCGCAGGGGGCCTCGTGATGGTCGTGGTGGGGGCGCGGGACGGGCGCGTCGACCGGCCGCCCATGGGGGCCCGGAGCGGCGTCGTCGTCACGGAACGCGAGGGCCTCGAGGCGCCCGCGGACAGGGCTCCGCGGGCCGTGTCGGGCGCGACGTCGGCGGTGTCCCCGTCGGGGATCCTGGAGGCGCGAAGCGTCGCGGTCACGGCGCCGATCGAGCCCGACGTCCGGCCACGGGACGCGCAAGGCCCGCGCGCTCCGAGGGGAAGTCGGGACGCGGTCGGCGTTCGAGCGCCGCGTGGCGGCGGGGGCACCGACGCCCACGCCGACCTCGGCGCGGCGCTGGGCCTCGAGGAGGGAGGGGACGATCCGCTCGAGGGCGCCTCGGCGCTCGACTCCGAGTCCCGCCCTCACCGGGGCCGTTGAACGCGGGATCGCGCCGACGGCGGCCCTCCATTCGTCGCGACGCGCCCGCTCCGTGCTTCGCGCTCGCGTCGGCGCGGGCCCGGCGCGGGCGTGTCGTCGTTGTCCCGTCGTCGGCGCTTTGTGTATGCTGCAGGTCCATGTCGACAGGAGCTGGAATGCGCAAGGGAATCGCGATCTCGATGCTCGGGGCGGCGCTCGCCGCGGGGTGTGGCGGCGGTGGCGGAGCAGGCGGCGGCGGCGGGGCCGCGACGAGCGGCGGCGAGTCGGCCTACGCGGGACCCATCGGGTCGACCGACGTGGCCCTCGGTCAGCAGCGCTACGAGGCGGTGTGCGCGGGATGCCACACGTCCGGTGCGCCCCAGCTCGAGAACATCGGCTGGTCCGCCGAGCACATGCGGCGGCAGATCCGGGAGGGCGAGGGCTCGATGCCGCCGATCCGCGAGTCGCGGCTGAGCGCGGCGGACATGGAGTCCGTGCTGGCGTACATGCAGAGCATCGGCGCAATCGCAGCGGACGGCGCGACCCCGGCCGCGCACTGACGCGCACCGAGTTCGAATCGGGGCCCCGCCGACCCATGGTCGCGCGGGGCCTTCGTCGTTCAGGGGGCGCGGTCGAGCCCGTCGTCGTGCGCGGCGAGGCTCCGTTCGAAGAAGCCGACGATTCGCTCCTGGAGGCGGCGCGTGATCACCGGGTCGGGGACCATGTGGGTCAGACCCGCGAGCGGGAGCATCTCGAAGCCTCGACCGGCCCGGAAGAGCGCGTCCGAGAGCTTGATGGCGTGGCTGAAGTACACGTTGTCGTCCGCGGTGCCGTGGACGATGAGGAGCGGCCGCGCCTGCCCATCGGCGCTCGCGGCGTACGTCAGCACCGAGCTGCGCTGGTAGGGGCCCTCGTCGCCCTCGGGCTCGGGCAACCCGAGGTAACGCTCGGTGTAGTGCGTGTCGTAGTCCCGCCACTCGCTCACCGGTGCGCCCGCGATGGCCGCGTGGAAGACGTCCGGTCGGCGGAGCGCCGCCATGGCGGAGAACGTCCCTCCGAACGACCATCCGAAGATGCCGACCCGCGCGGGATCCATCTCGGGATGGGCGGCCATGCACGCCTGGAGGGCGGCGACCTGATCCTCGAGGGGAATGGTCAGGAAGTCGCCGCGGATCGCGCGCTCCCAGGCCCGGCCCCGCCCCGGTGTGCCGCGCCCGTCGAAGCTCACCACGATGAAACCGTGGTCGGCGTACCACTGGTCGATCAGCCATCGATCGCGCTCGCGCGTGACCTGGTTGACCCCGGGGCCTCCGTACACGTGGACGAGGACCGGATACCGCACGCCCTGGGCGAGATTGCGCGGCCTCACGATCGCGGCCCGGAAGGCCCGCTGCCCCACCTGCTCGATCGTGATGCTCGCCTCGAAGGGGGGCTCCTCGGCGACCTCGGCCAGCGTCGCGACCTCGGTCCCGTCGACGCGCCGCACCACGCTCCGCCGAGCGGCCGCGAGCGAACGCGCGGTGTGCACCCAGAGGGCGCCGTCCTGCGAGACCACGGCGGAGTGCACCCCCGGTTCGCTCGTCAGCGGCGCGGGAGGCGCGCTCCCGTCGAGCGGGACGCGCATCACGTGCGTCTCGGTCGGCTCCGACGAGGCGGTGATCCACGCGTGCGTCGCGTCGAGCGCGACGAGGCTTCGGTACCCGGCATCGAGCGGCGTCAGGGTTCGCTCGAGCGTGCCGTCGCGCCCCCGCACCTCGAGCTGGACGGCCCCCGCACGCTCGCTGGTCCACAGGAAGCGCTCGCCCCCCGGGAGCCACCGCGGCATGTCCTGATCGAGGTTGAGCCACGCGGCATCGCGCTCGGTGAGCAAGGGCGTCGCGGCGAGGGTGCTCGGGTCGACCGCGAGGAGGACCTCCTCCTGCTGCGCGCGGTCCTGCACCAGGAGGGTGATCGGGGCGCCTTCGGACCACCGCACGGTCGCGAGGTAGGGATAGCGCTCACGGTCCCACTCGATCGCGCGCGCGGGCCCGCCGGTGACCGGCACGAGCGCGAGTCGAACGACGGCGTTCGCCATGCCGGGGCGGGGATAGGCGCGGGACTCGGGGGCCTGCTCGGGGTGCAGCGGATCGAGGATGTGCAGCTGCTCGACGGCCCCGGTGTCGGTCTCCTGCACGAGCAGCGCATCGCCGTCGGGCGACCACCAGTAGCCTTCGAAACGACCCATCTCCTCCTGCGCGACGAACTCCGCGGCGCCGTGCTCCACGTGAGGCGTGCGCCGCGTCGTCAGCCGCCGCTCGCGCCCCGTCGCGACCTGGATGACCCACAGATCCCCTTCGCGGACCACGGCGATCCTCGAGCCGTCCGGGGAGAAGCGGGGATCGATCGGGAAGCCCGCATGGGACTCGAGCTCTCGGACGGCGCCTTCGGTGCCCGCCCGGGCGCGGTCCACCAGGAAGAGCCGACCCGACAGGGGCACGAGCAGCGTCCGGCCGTCGTGCGAGAGGTCGAAGCCCGTGATGCCGCGCGACGCGAGGCGCATGCGCTCACGGCGTGCGCGCTCCTCCGCGGAGAGTTGCTCCTCGGCGCCCTCGAGGATCTGCGCGGCGGTCAGGAGCACGCGCTCTTGGCCGGTCGCCACGTCGAGGATCCAGAGGTCGTTCACGAAGCTGCGCGGGCCCGATCTCGAGAAGAGCACCGCGTCACCCTCCGGGGTGATCCGGAACCCGCCCGGGTGCCCTTGCTGGAAGCGGTAGGTCGCGGCGAATTGCTCGAGGAACGACGCGTCGGCCACCGACGGAGGCCGCGACGGGCGCGCGTCGTCGTCGCGGGGAGGGCTCGACACGTCCGGGGGCGCGGAGGCCGAGTCGAGCGGAGACGCGGTGGGCGTGGAGGCGCCGCAGCCGACGAGGGCCGCGACCGCGAGCGTGCTCATCCAGGACCTCGTGGGCATGGGGGCGCGAGTGTCCGAGAGGCGGGAGGACGCGTCAACGCGATCGAGGTCGTGAGGGCTGGATTCTCGGCGCGCAGCGCTCAGGGAACCACGAACATCCCGGGCGGCACGTTGCCGACGTAGGGGCCGAGCGGGGCGGGCGCGGTGGCGACGAGGACCGCGGCGACGATGCCCGCGACGAGGGCCGCGCCGCCGCCGATGCCGACGATGATCCACGGCGTCGGGTCGTCCGGAACGGGCGGAGGCAGGTCGGCGTCGACCGGCTCGACGACGGGGCAGTGGAGGGTGAGCTCGACGTCGAGGCGGGCACCCTCGACCACCGAGAACGCGCGGGTCGCGCAAGGCCGGCCCGCGCGCGTGATGACCGCCTCGTGGTCGCCGGGGTCGAGGGGCAGATCGAGGCCCATGACCGCCGCGCTGATCGCGGTCCCGTCGAGCGCGACCTCGTCCCCTTCCTCGAGCCCCACGGCGCTGAGCGACACGCGCGCGAGGCGGGACTCGAGGGTCGCCGTCTGCTGCTCGACGCGGAGCCCGTTCTCGGCGCGCTCTTCGGGCGTCGCACGCGCGAGGTAGCGGCGATAGCACTCGACGGCCGCCGCGAGGTGGCCGGTCTGCACCTGCGCGACGGCGAGGTTCAGCAGGGTCGCGCCGCGGGGCGCGAGCTCGTAGCTCCGCTCGAAGTCGCGTCGTGCGTCCTCCCATCGGTCCTGCTCGGCGGCCCGCATCGCGCTGCGATAGAGGTCGCGGGCCGCGCCGGTGGCGGCGGCGTCGGTGTCGGTGGCCTGGGCGCGAACGCCCGCTGCGGGCGCGAGCGTGGCGGCCGCGAGGACGACGGCCATGGCGACGGAGACCCAGGACATGGTCGGAGGACGCGGGGTGCGGACCGGGGGCACGTTCATCGAGGCGGCGGTCCGGATGGCCCGCGTCCGCGGGTCGTGCGGGAGGAGCCACCGGAGGAGCCGTGAGGACGGGGGTCGAGGCAAAGCCATGCCGCGCGACTCTACCACCGTCGCCCGGTGGGGAAGCGCTCGCCGCGCGCCGCGGGTCACGATAGGCTCTTCCGGTCGAGGTGACGGACGCGCCCGCGAGGCGCGGCGAGAAGGGAACTGGCTTGCTCGCGCGGGGAGAGGTGCTGTCGCGGTACGAGGTTCTGTGCCCCCTCGGGAGCGGCGGAATGGCGACGGTGTATGCCGCGCGCATCGTCGGAGAGGCGAGCTTCGAGAAGCTCGTGGCGCTCAAGCTGATGCTGCCGCACCTCGCGCGGGACGAGAAGTTCGTGAGGATGTTCGTGGACGAGGCGCGCCTGGCGGCTTAGGTGCAGAGCCCGAACGTGGTGGCGACGCTGGACCTCGGCCGGGAAGGGGACCAGCTCTTCCAGGTGCTCGAGCTCGTGCTCGGGGCCTCGATGCGGCAGTTGCTCGACGCGCAGTCGGAGCGGGGCGGGCCGCTGCCCATTCCGGTGGCGCTCGCCCTGCTGACGCAGGCCGCGCGGGGGCTCGCGGATGCGCACGCGGCGCGGAGCTTGACGGGACAGGCGCTCGATCTCGTGCACCGGGACGTGTCGCCGCACAACGTGCTGGTGGGGATCGACGGCCGCGCCCGGCTCTCGGATTTCGGCGTGGCCCGGGCGGCGGCGCGGGTTAGCCAGACGGAGAGCGGGGAGCTCAAGGGCAAGCTCGCGTATGCCTCGCCGGAGCAGCTGCGGGGAGACCCGGTGGACGCTCGATCCGATGTCTTTTCCCTCGGCATCGTCGCGTGGGAGGTGCTCGTCGGGCGGCGGCTCTTCGAGGCCGACAACCCGCTGGCCATCGTGGACAAGATGACCCGGCAGGCGATCCCGCGGGTCGATGAGATGCGCCCCGAGGTGCCGGCGTCGGTGGCCGATGCCGTCGCGGCGGCGCTCGTGCGTGGGCTGGACGCCCGGCTGTCGAGCGCTGCGGAGCTCGCCGCGCGGCTCGAACGCGGGGCGTCGGAGGTGGGGGGGCTCGCGTCGACGGCAGAGGTCGCGGAGGTCGTGCGTTCGCTCTCCGGGCCCTGGCTCTCGGACATCGAGCAGACCATCGCCGCGCGCGCGCAGGAGGCTTCGATGGCCTCGGGCCGGCCGAGGCGCACGCGTTGGTCCAGGGGCGCCGCCGCGCTCGTGGCGCTGGCGCTCGCCGGGTGGGCCGTGGCGCGATGGACGCGGGCGGCGGACCCGCCCGGAGCCGGCGTGGTGGAGGAGGCGCCGTCCCCTGCCGTGGTGGCTGCGCCGCGGGATCCGGGACCGGTCGGCGTCGCGGGCGCCGCGACGGACACACCGGCGGTCGTCGAGGCGCCAGGCTCCGACCCCGTGCCCGAGGGCGAGGTGGCGGAGCCCGCGCGCGCCGCGCCCGCGGCCAGCGGCGCGAGGG
>CAIKNO010000697.1 GCA_903828805.1 uncultured Sandaracinus sp.
ACCGCGAGGCGCATCGCGCGCGCCATCCTCAGCGGCTCGCGCGCACCGGCGATCGCCGTGTTCAACAGGACCCCGGCGCAGCCCATCTCCATCGCGACCGCGGCGTCGCTCGCGGTGCCCACACCCGCGTCGACGATCACGGGCACGCGCGCGTTCTCGAGGATGATCTCGAGGTTGTAGGGGTTGCGAATCCCCAGGCCGCTGCCGATGGGCGCCGCGAGCGGCATGACCGCCGCGCAGCCCATCTCCTCGAGACGCTTGCAGGCGATGGGGTCGTCGGTGACGTAGGGCATCACCGTGAAGCCCTCCTTCACGAGCACGCGCGCTGCTTCGAGCGTCGCGGTGACGTCCGGGAACAGGGTCTTGGGGTCCCCGATGACCTCGAGCTTCACGAGGTCGGTGCCGAGCATCTCGCGCGCGAGGCGTGCGGTCCGCACGGCCTCGTCGGCCGTGTAGCAGCCCGCGGTGTTCGGCAGCAGGACGTAGGGCTTGGAGGTGAGGTAGCCGATGAGCGACGCATCGCCGCGGTTTGCGATGTCCACCCGACGCACGGCGACCGTCACGACGTCCGCCCCCGAGGCCTCGAGCGCGGCGCGGGTCTCGTCCATGTCGCGGTACTTGCCCGTGCCGACCAGCAACCGGGAGCCGAACGCGTGGCGTCCGACGAGGAGCTTCTCTTCCATCCTGTTCAACCTCCTCCGACGAACTGCACGACCTCGATGCGGTCGCCCTCGGCGAGCTGCACGTGGGCGTGTTCGGCGCGCGGGACGATCGCCTCGTTGCGCTCCACGGCGACGGGCTGTCCCGCGAGGGACAGGCTCGACAGCAAGTCGAGCACGGTCATCGGCCCCTCGAACTCACGCGGCTCGCCATTCAGTTCGATGCGCATCGCGGGCGCGACCTTAGCACGGCGGCCGCGCGCCCCTTCGAGGGGACCTGCACCGGCTCAAGGCAGCCGCACGGCCACCGGCGCTTCGTGTCGCGTGAGGGTGCCGTCGCCCCGGGGGGGCAAGCCCCAGCACCACACCTCGCCTCGTTCCGTCACGGCGCAGCTGGCGCGGCCGACCGAGGCGGTGCGGACCTCGCTCACGCCGGGGATCTCCACCCAGCCGGGCCGGCCCCGGCCGCCGAGGCGGGGTGCCACGGGCACGAGGCCCGGGCCGAACCCCGCGCAGAGGAGGGCACCCTGGGCGCCCCACGCGCAGCTCGCGTGGCGCGCGAACGCCATGCCCACCGGGAGCAGGTCGCGCGGCAGCCCCGGGTCGGTGGGCGCGCCGACGGGCCCGGAGGGCGAGAGGCCCAGCTCGCCGGCGCCGTTCTCGCCCATGGCGTGCACGCGGGGGCCCTGGGCCCCATCCACGGGCTGCGCGCCGAACCACTGGCCTGCGCCGCCGAAGGAGCGTGCCCCCCGGAGCGCGCGGGCGGCGCGTGCGTCGATGCGGGCGAGGGGGTCCCCGGACGCGGGCGCCGCCGCAGGGTTCGCGAGGTCCGACGGGGGCGGGAGGTCGAGGCACGCGACGGCTCCGCGCTGGGTGCCGCAGAGCTGCGCGTCGAGCAGGAACGGCGCCTGCAGGCCACGCAGCGCGACGTGCACCCGCGGCGCCCCCGGCGCGAGCCCGAAGCACAGCGCGTCGTCCCGTGCGCCGAGCGCGCAGATGCGCGAGGTCCCGCCGAGGAGCCCGCCTGGGGCCTGCACGCCCTCGACCACGCCGGGGCTCTGCGCGAGCGCGCCGGCGCGGACGCAGTACACGTGCCCTTCGCGGTCGCGGCCGCACACGCCCTCCTCGGACGATACGAGCTCCACGAGCGGAGGAAAGATCGGGACGACGACGGGGACCTCGCTCACGCGTCCGTCGTCCCAGCAGCGCACGGCCCCCGAGGCATCGAGCGCGCACGCCAGGCGGCGTGGTCCGTCGACGACGGCGACGTCCACGATGTTCGAGAGCGATGGCAGCCGTGTCGGGACCCCGGGCGACGGAGGCGCATCGCCGACCTGACCCGCGGCGTTCTGGCCCCAGCATGAGACCGCGCCCTCGAGGTCCCGCGCGCACCCGTGCTCGGCGGCCGCGTCGAGGGCGATCTCGACCCACGCCCCCGGCAGGCCGGCGGGGGGCTGATCGGGCCGGGAAGGATCGATGCACGAGGCGCCGCCCTCGGCGGCGAAGCAGACCTGCCCGCGCCCTGCGGTCAGGCTCCGGACCGCGCGAAGGGAGGCCACGGGCTCGCTCTCGATCGCGTCCCCCGGGGCCCGCACCGCCTCGAGGGCCGCGTGCCGCACCGTGCCGTCGGGCAGGAGCGCCCAGAGGTGACCCCCGCCGAGCGCGATGCGTCGTGCGCCCTCGGTGCCGCCCACCGGACGCAGCGAACCGCTGTCCGACATGCCTCGACGGCAGCCGACGGGCTGCCCGCGGCGCTGTGCGCAGAGCCACGCGTCGCCCATCGCGAGGCCCTCGAGGCCGGGCACGGGGACCGTCGCGACCGGTCCGGCCGTGCCGGCGGGCAGGCCCAT
This sequence comes from uncultured Sandaracinus sp., assembly GCA_903828805.1. GTDB lineage: Bacteria > Myxococcota_A > Polyangia > Polyangiales > Sandaracinaceae > Sandaracinus. The sequence goes on from CAIKNO010000697.1 coordinate 2,510, forward strand.
GCAGACGAGCGCGCCCGACCTCACCGCGCAGACCGACGCGGGATCCAGCGCGAGCGCCTCGGCGCCTTCGAGGGCTTGCAGGATCGTCGGTCGCGGGCCGAACCTTCGGTGCCAGCAGGCGACGGAGCCTCCGCCGAGCCTCGCGCAGACGCCGTCGTCGAAGGCCACCAGGTCGACGGCACCTGCGAGCTCCGGGATGTCGAGCGGGGGCGTCGCCCGGGCCGCGCCCGGCAGCGTTCCCCAGCAGGCCACGCGCGCGCCGGCGGTGGAGGCGCAGGAGAACGTGGTGCCGAGCGCGAGGTGACGGCGGACCGGATCGGCCGTGGGGGCGTTCGCGGGGCCCGGCGGGCCGGCGTCTTCGGACGCCGCGCCGGCACATGCCGTCAGGGCCAGGCAGAGCATCCAGGGGAGGGCGCGCATGGTCGTGGACCCTGACCGAGGGGCGAGGGGAGGGCCAGCCCTCCCCGTTTGGGACGACCGACGGACTCA
>CAIKNO010000698.1 GCA_903828805.1 uncultured Sandaracinus sp.
CAACATGCTGCGGATCGGCGTGACGCCCGCGACCGGGTGGCGCCCGAAAGGCCAGCCGTAGGCGTACGCCCCGATGAGCCGGCCGTCGATGAAGATCGGCGACCCGCTCATGCCGCCGACGGTCGGCGCATCCTCGAGGATGGGATGGAGGGTCCGGACCAGGATCAGGTCCTGGTCGGGGCGGAACTGATGCAGGACGTCGATCACCTCGACGTCGAAGCGCTCCGGTGCGGTGCCGCGGAACACGGTGAGCCCGAAGCCACGCATGCCCGGCCGCACCTCCGACACGTCCATGATCGGCGCGTCGCTGCGGACCTGACCGAGCACCCTCCCGAGCCCCTCGAGGGGGTGCAGGCCGAGCCACCCGACGGCGTGTCGAAGCACGGCGTCGGGGAGCACCGAGGCATCGACCGCCAGCGCCGCCATCATCGCGACGAGCGCGAAGAGACAGGTGGCGCGGGGCACGGGACGTCGCGGGGAGACTCGCACGCGGCCGCGAGCCTAGCAGAGCCGCGCATCGTGGGGCGCGGGATCGAGCCCCTCCCGCGCCACGCCGCCGACCCCGCTACAAGGACGCCAGCGGCTCGGGCCCCAGCCCCTCTCGCATGTCCTGCGCGAGCCGCGAGAGCCGCGCCAGCAGCTCGCGAAGCCCTTCGAGCCGGAACGGCTTGGCGAGCACGTCGACCACCCCGGCGAGCCGGGCGGCGAGCCGCAGCTCGTGGCACTCGGCGTTCCCCATCAACACGACGGGAATGCTGGGATGGGTGCGCTGGATCGCCCGCGCGACGTCGAGGCCGCTCATGCCCGGCAGGCCCTCGTCCACGAGCACGAGGTCGGCGGGCCAGCGCGAGATGACCTCGAGCGCAGCCTCCCCCGAGCGGGCCCCCACCACGCGCGCGAAGCTCCCCGACAGCAGGCGGGCCACGCTCCACTGCAGGTCCGGGTCGTCCTCGATGAGGAGCACCCCGCGCTCGGGGTGCGGCGAGATCGGGGCGGCCGGAGCGCCGGAGAGGGAACGTTCGGACAGGTCGGAGGCACGGAACAGGTCGGTCATGGGGCGGCCATCGGGTCGGGACGTGAACGGGCTCGTACGCGCGGGATCGAGGCCTCAACCCGCGGGGGGCCTCGGGTATTCGGATCCGCATCGTCGACCCGCACCCATCTGGTCACGCCGGGCGCGCTCGCAACGGACGATTGCCGCTCCCATCGCCCCCGGGCTAGGGTGCGCCCCGTGATGTCGATGCCATCCCCGGAGCAGGACCGGGTCCTCCGCAGCGTGCTGCAGCGCGTCGCGGCGACCGCCGCTGGCCACGCCACCCCGGTCGTGGTCTTCGACCTCGACGCGACGCTCTACGACAACCGGCCGCGCACGCTGGCCATCCTCGCGGAGTACCGCCAGGGGACGAACGACCCGGCGCTTTCAGCCGCGCTCGACACCGTCGCGCTCGAGCGGGTCGACTACCTGCTCGTCGACACGTTGCGGCGATGCGGGATCACCCACACGGAGCACGTCAAGGAGATCACCCGCTTCTGGCACGAGCGCTTCTTCGTCGACAGCCACATCCGCCACGACGTCCCGCTCGCTGGGGCAGCGGCCTTCGTCACGGCCTGCCACGACGCGGGCGCGATCGTCGTCTACCTCACGGGACGGGACGTTCCGGGGATGTTCCTCGGCACCGTCGCGAGTCTTCGTGACTGCGGTTTTCCCATCGGCATCGCCGGCGTCGAGCTGGTGCTCAAGCCCGACGCCCACCTCGCCGACGAGGCCTTCAAGCGCGGTGCGATCCCGAGCCTGGCGCGGCTCGGGCCGATGGTGGCGTTCTTCGACAACGAGCCCGCGAACTGCAACGTCGCGCAGGCCCTCTGTCCGGACGCCACGGTCGTGCTGCTCGACACGCAGAAGGTGCCGCACGCGCCGACGCCCGACCCGGGGGTCGAGGTCGTGCGGGACTTCACGCTCGCCTGAGATCGGCCGGTCACCCCGACGCGCCCGCGGGCACGTCGTTCAGTGCGAAGCGCTCCGCTGGGCCCGGGCGTTCCAGACCCGCGTCGAGAGTCCGAGGCCGAGGACGGCGAACGGGATCATCGCCACCGGCCACGCCCACCAGTTCGCCACGTCGTGCGCAGCCTCCCCCGACGGCGTGAGGTAGCCGAGGACGAGGAACTGCGCGCCGGTGCCCGCGTACACCATCCCGTCGATGAGCCCCACCGCGACGCCGACGTTCTGCTTGCCGGCGAAGTCCATGCTCGCGGCGGCGCTGAGCATGCCGTGCACGCCGATGACGCAGAGCGACATGAACACGATGACCCAGCCGTAGGCGGGCGTCGTCAAGGTCAAAGCCCCCGCGAGCGCCCCGACGAGAAGGCCCACGTAGAGCACCGCGCTGACGGGCCCGCGCCGGGACTGGAAGAAGTGATCGCTCAGCAACCCGGCGAACATGCCGCCGAGGATCCCCGCCAGGCACAGGAGCATGCCCCAGTTGTGGCTCACGAAGCCCTCCCCGATCCCCCGTCTGGATGGCGAAGTCCCGGTACCACTGCATCACCGCGTTGCGCAGGAAGCCGCTGCAGAATTCGATCGCCGCGACGGTGACGATCACCGGGTGCGTCACCATGCGCCGCCCGACCTCCCACACCGACAAGCGGATGCCGTCGTCGGGCAGGTCGCCCGTCTCGATCGTGGGCTGACCGGCCTCGGACGGGGTGTCCCGGACGAGGAAGAAGTCCGCGACGAAGAACAGCGAGAGCACCACGGCGGGCACGAAGAACACGAAGTACTGCTGCGTCGGCATCGACGCGAGCAGCATCCGCGTCGGGTCGTAGGCGAAGTAGAGGCCGAGGCTGATCAGGATGCCGAAGATGCCGCCGAACGTGCCCCGCTCGCGCACGTGGAACCACGCCGTGTTGACCTTGACGATCGAGACCGCGCCGAAGCTCTGGAAGTACATGTTGAGCGCGTAGAGCGCCCCGAAGAGCGGCACGACCGTCGCGCGCTCCGCCGTCCCGGCCGCGGCCGCGAGGGGCCCCGTCATCACCGCGAACCCCATCAGGACGTTCGCCACGGCCGCGCCGCCCGCGGAGATGAGGATCGTGCGCCGACCACCCCAGCGATCCGTCAGCGGGCCGTTGAGCAGGAACGAGATCCCGTAGGTCACCGTGCCGATGGAGCCAACGAGGCCGAACTCTTCGTTGGTGAACCCGAGGGCGCTCTTGGCGGCCGAGAGGTTGTAGCGGCCCATGTACAGGAACGCGTACGTGAGCCCGAGCGGGAACCAGTTCAGGAAGCGCCGGCGACGGAACGCGTCCGAGTGCCCGAGATCGACCTTCGGCAAGCGCGCCACGACCGCTGCGATCACGACGAGCAGGGCGAGGATCGGCAGCAGGTCTCTCATCCAATCGGGCATCGTGAACTCCGGGCTGGGAACGGCGGGCGGGCGGGATGGTGACTCATCTGCGCCGGCGATGGCCAGCGTGCCGGTGAACCGCGTCAGGCGCCGGCGCGCGCCTCCTCGGCCGCGCGGTCCGCTTCCATCCGCGCGCCGAGCGCCGCCGCCGCCGCCAGCACCGAGGGCGAGAGCATGTCGCGCCGCGCGAGCACGGGGAGCAGGTAGTTCGCGACCTCCTGGAAGGAGTTCACGTCCGGCTCGAGCTGCTTGCCGATGCCCTCCGCGGTCACGAGGCCGACCATCATCAGCGTCATCTCGGGCACCGGGCGGACGCCGTGGCGACGCGCGATCGAGAAGATCTCGTCGATGAGCGCACCGAACTCGAGATCCCTCGTGCTGCGCTGCCGCCACTCCGCGGAGAAGCGCGCCACGTCACGCTCCAGCTCGGCCCAATCGACCGTGCCTTCGACGTAGGCGTGGAAGCTCCGGATGTGGTCCATGAAGTCCGCCACGTCGCCCATCACGAGGCAGCGGTTGAAGTCGATGTAGTGGGACAGGTGCTGCTCGCTCAGCAGCTTGGCGAGCCCCACATCGAAGATGCCGAGCGTACCGTCGGCCTGAACGACGAAGTTCCCCGGGTGCAGGTCCGCGTGGAGGAAGCCATCGTCGAAGCACATCTTCAGGAACACGTCGCGGAGGCGCTGCGGCACGTCCGGAGGCAACTCCGCGCGGGGGATCTCGTCGATCTTTCGCCCCTCGAGGAACTCCATCGTCAGCACGTGTTCCCCCGAGAGCTCGGCGAAGTGCTTCGGGAACCGGACCTTCTTGACCTTCCGGAAGTTGGCGCGGAACCGGGTCTGGTGCGCGGCCTCGATGCGCAGATCCGTCTGCTCGAGAATGCCGTGCATGAACTGCGCGACGTGCAGCGAGAACTCGGCGTGCCGTGCCCCCGGCGACACCCGCTCGAACGCCGCCGCGAGGGCCGTGAGGAGCCGGCCGTCGCGCGCGGCGTTGTGCCGGACGTCGGGCCGAAGGATCTTGACGGCCACGACGGTGCCGTCGGCGAGCACGCCGCGATGCACCTGCGCCACGCTCGCGGCGGCGAGCGGCGTCTCGTCGAGCTCCGCGAACACGTCGGAGATCGGCCGTCCGATGGCGGCCTCGATGCGCCGCGTCGCCTGGGGAAACGGAGGCAGTCGATCCTGCAGCTTCCGGAGCTCCGCGATGGTGCCGGGCGGGAACAGATCGGGCCTGGTGCTCATCACCTGCCCGAACTTGATGAAGGTGGCGCCGAGACGCTCGCACGCCTGGCGGATCACCCGCCCCGCGAGTCCGTCGAGGGCGCGCTTCCGATCGGCCTCGCGCTCGAGATGATCGGCACGCACGAAGCCGGCCGCGTAGCTCCACGAAGCGAGGCAACCGACCAGGAAGATCTCCATCGCACGCCGAAATACGCCCACCACTCCGCCTCCAGGATGGGGCGGAGTGTGGGGTCGGAGGGCCCGGCCGTCGAACCCTCCAGCCTCCCCTGCGACGTTCCTCAGCGGCTCAGCCGCGCACGCGCGCCGCGCGCCCCGCGTCGAGAGCGCCGTGCATCTGCTCCACGGCCCGCCGTCGGGCCTCGAAGGTCACCGGGTCGTACGAGCGCAACTCCTTCGCCTCCTCGAAGCCCATCCGGAAGACGACGTCCTGCTCGCAGCGAAGGCGCAC
>CAIKNO010000699.1 GCA_903828805.1 uncultured Sandaracinus sp.
AGAAGTACATCAATTCGACAGTACCGGGCTACGTACAGTACAGCCATATTAATAGAGACAAAAATCTTCTGCTCATCCGGAGAGAGGGCCTCTGCATCTGTGAACTCTGTACGGAATAACGCTAGAGTTGATGGGGTCTTCTTGGACGGGAGCTCGTAGGCATACTTCTCTATTAATTTCTCAATCATGGCTGTCATAGTAATCTTGGCTGTACGAGCTGTACGGTCACGAGTAATAGTCATGCCTATGAAGGAATAGGGGGACTCAAGGGTCTCTTCTACATTGAATTTAGCTTTCAATAGTTGTCTCTCTGTCTCTTTGACTGTAGTATTTGGACAAATGAATAGCATATCATCAACATGTAGAGCAATATATGCAGTTCCACCCTCAACTGGCTTTGTAAATAGGCATTCGTCATAGGGGCAGGGATTATAACCTAGGCTACTGAGTTCATGTACCATAAATTCATAGAACTTTTTAGGTAATTGTTTGAGACCATATAAATACTTATTGAACTTGAAGTAGAGGCTTCCCTTATGCATATGCTTACGGTATTCGGGGTACACTTTTAATACTACTTGTGACAGTGTAGGCTCCATAATACCATAAATAGGAATATCTTCATCACAGGGGACTCGGATAAATGCTGAAGGCACATCGAATGTAGCACACTCATAATCTTGAGCTGCCATTATGTGAGTAAGCATCATTATAGTAGCTGGGTTAACTGTGGGAGAGACAGTGTCATCGTATGTGCTGTCATCTTGGCCGTTACCTCCAGCAACAATACGCGACTTCAACTTTATGAAGTCACCGGCCGGCGTGCGTTTGTCCTTTAGAAAGCAATGGATGAGTATGATTTGCCCTCGATATTCATTAGGAATATTAGCAAAATCGGTGACTGTTAACGCGCTGTGTTCTGCGATAATACTTTGGATCTCTTTCTCGATGGAATTAAATGCATCTTCTGGAGTATCTCTGAGGGCACTTCGCAGTGTGATTCGAAGAGCATGAGCAATGGCCCTATCAAGCGGCTCCTTCTCTTTTATCCATCCCTTATTCAGCATCTTGTAATACCCATCTGGGTACTTCTGTTGAGAGGTGCGTTGACTCTTTCTCGGAGTAATCTTGACCTGTATGGTGATTGGCTCGGGAGAAAGTTGGATAGGAGGAGGCTCGACGCACCGCGTGTTCTTTGCGGGTGGCATGGCGCTCGGGCTCGAAAACGAGCTTCGTGCGGCGCTTGGCGTGGGCGGCGAGGACACCGAAGTCGAGCGAGCCGCAGGCCACGGTCGCGTGCCAGAGTCAGGCGAGAAGGAGCCTCTTGGCGAGGCGAGTCATCATGGTCGGGGGTCGTTCGGCGAGGGTGCGATTCAGGTTGGCCGAGCACACCGCAGGGTGCGTACCAGCCCGCCCGCGGCCCGCCGAAAGCGCCAGACGAGCAGGGAAGCCACCGCAGCGGACCCGGCGTGCCGTTCATCCAGGTGGCGCGCGCGCGACGGGGCGCAGTCGATTCCGCGCCCCTTGCCGCCGCCATCGCGCCCGGAGACAGTGCCGTGGTTCGACCTGCGGGGACGCGTGCCCTGGTCGGGAACATCGCGGCGCGGCAAGAGAAACGGGGCACGCGCGGCGTCACTCCTCGGCATGCACGACATCGACTTTCGGCAGAGGTTGGGGATGAGCCTGGATCCGTTCGATGCGGTGGCGGTGGCCGAGGCGGTGGCGTCGAGCGAGCCTCTGCGTTTCGCGGCGGGCATCCGCGCGTTGGCGGAGGCCGCGCGCGTGGGCGACGCCTACGACGTGCCGCTCCCGGCGCTCGCCGCCCTGCCGGGCTTCCTGGCGCTCGGTGACGCAGACGCCGCCGAGGATCTGCTCTTCCTGCTCGAGGGCTACGGCGCCTTTCTGCCCCCGGCGACGCCGGCAGATCTCTGGGCGTGGGGCGGCCCGCTGCTCGTCCGCCTGGGCCACGATCGGCTGGGGCTCCGGCTCGGGATCGGGGTGCGGGCGGCGAACGACCCGCTCGCCGCGCTGGCGGCGCTGATCGCGGCCATGGACGCGACGCCCGGGCCGTGGGTGAGCGAGGGCGTCTTGAGTTTCCTGGACACGCTCTCGACGGCTTCCGGGCGGTTGCCCGAGGTCGCTCGGACGGCGCTCGCGGAGCGCGCAGTCCGCCTGAACGGCGATCTCTGACGCCAGGGAGCCTCGCCGGGCGCGTCGCCTCGGGTGTGAGCTTCGTCGGACCGCATCCGCTGCTGGCCTCGCGGTGGGCGTGGGCGAGCGCGTGTTCGTCGTCGCAGCTCGAGCGCGCGTCGTCCCGCGGCTCGAGGCGCTTCGTGGCGCGGGCGACGATGCGGGCGAGGATCGGCTCGACGTCCTTCGGGCTCGGCGCGGGCGCAGTGAAATCAGCGTCGTCGTGGCCGAAGGCGCGGTCCGAGAAGAGCGCGTCCCTCGACCGCCTCGTCTGAAGACCGGGACCATCGACGACGCGGCGGCCGGGTCCCATGGACTCCGTCGTGGCACCACCGACGTCCAGGCTCCTCCATCGCCCCCGCCTCGCCCGCGCCACGCCCCACGCGCAGCACGACCTCGAGGTCGGAGGAGGACGGCTTCGCTACATCGACGTGGGCCCGACGCTTCCCCACGCCCACGGGACGCCGTTGCTCCTGGTGCACGGCCACACCTCGCGCATCGAGGAGTACGACGACATCGTGCCGCTGCTCGCGCGGGAGCACCGCGTGCTCGTGCCCGATCTGCCCGGCTCGGGCTACAGCGACAAGCCCGATCGTCCCTACTCGTTGAAGCTCTACGAGGACACGCTCCTCGGCTTCCTCGATCGGCTGGGCATCGGAGAGGCGCGGCTCGCGGGCGGCTCGCTCGGGGGCAACCTCACGTTGCGGCTCGGCCACCGCGAGCCCGAACGCTTCCCGCGTCTGGCCGCATGGGCCCCGGCGGGCGCGTGGCCGCCCGTCCGCTGGGCCGCGGAGCTCGGCCGCGCGCTGGGCCGCGCAACCGCGCGTGCCCTCTTCTGGCCCGTCGTGCGGTTTCAGTCCCGGTACTGGTACGGGCCCAGGTGGCCCCACCGAACACGCGCGCTCGCGGACACGTTCACCTACTACCGCGAGGTCATGGAGCCCGGGTTCGTCCGGATGTACTTCGAGGTCGCCTTCGACCAGCTCGTGAACAGCCACTTCGGGTACGCGAGCGAGATCGCCCAGCCGACCTGGCTCGGATGGGGCGACCAGGACCACGGGATGAACATGGGCCAGGGCGTGCGCCGCTTGGCCTCGTTGATCCCGAGATCCGAGCTCAAGGTCTTCGCGGGCGCACGGCACTCCCTCGCGAACGAGGTCCCCGACGCCCTCGCCGCGAGCTGCCTCGAGTTCTTCTCCCGTCCCGCGCGTTGAGCGCGCGACGGGCCTCGGATCCTTCAGCCGTGCGCGTAGTGCGGGGGCTCGCCGAGCACGATCATCGAGTCGCGGGCCTGCCCCGGATCGGTGTCGGGATGGTCGAGGTTGTAGTGCAGACCCCGGCTCTCCTTCCGCACGCTGGCGCAGCCGACGATCATCTCCGCGACGTCCGCGATGTTCCGCAGCTCGAGCAGGTCGAGCGTGACGTGATGCTCCCAGAAATACTCGCGGATCTCGTCCTTCAGCAGCGCGATCCGCCGGGCGGCGCGGCGCAGACGCCGGTCGGTCCGCACGATGCCCACGTAGTTCCACATGAAGCGCCGCAGCTCGTCCCAGTTCTGGCTGATGACGACCGCTTCGTCGCTCGCCGCGGCCTCGCCCGCATCCCACTCGGGCACGTCCGCGAGCACCGAGTCCTTGCGAAGCCCGGCGAGCGCGACCGCGGCGCGCTGCCCGTACACGAGCCCCTCGAGCAACGAATTGCTCGCGAGACGATTGGCGCCGTGCAAGCCCGAGCTCGTGACCTCGCCGACGGCCCAGAGCCCCGGCACCTTCGTGCGCCCCTCCCGATCGACCACGACCCCGCCGCACATGTAGTGCGCCGCCGGGACGACCGGGATCGGCGTAACCGACATGTCGATGCCGTAGCGGAGGCAGGCCTCGTGGATGTTCGGGAAGCGGTCGCGCAGGTACGACGCGGGCTTGTGCGTCATGTCGAGGAACACGCAGTCGGCGCCGGTCCGCTTCATCTCGAAGTCGATGGTCCGTGCGACCACGTCGCGCGGAGCGAGGTCCCGCATCTCGTGGTGCCGGGCCATGAACGGCTCTCCGTCAGCCAGGCGCAGCACGCCGCCCTCGCCCCTCAGCGCCTCGCTGATCAGGAACGACTTCGCCTGCGGATGGTAGAGAACGGTCGGGTGGAACTGGAAGAACTCCATGTTCGCCACGAGCGCGCCCGCCCGGTAGGCCATCGCCACGCCGTCGCCCGTCGCGACGTCCGGGTTCGAGGTGTACAGGTAGACCTTGCCCGCTCCACCCGTCGCCAGGATCGTCGCGCGCGCCGCGAACGTGTGGATGGTGCCGCGGGCGTGGTCGAGCACGTAGGCGCCCGCGACCTGGTGGGGCCCGCCGAGCTTGCTCAGGTCGATGAGGTCGATCGCGACGTGGTCCTCGTACACGACGATGTTCGGATGGGCGCGAACCGCCTCGACGAGGACCCGCTGCACTTCGCGGCCGGTGACGTCGCCGGCGTGGACGACGCGGCGCGCGGTGTGGCCGCCCTCGCGCGTGAGGTCGAGCGCGGGCCCCTCGTGACCGCCCAGCCCGGCCCCCGGCGCCGCGTCGAACGTGGCGCCGAGCGCCATGAGATCGCGGATCCGCGCCGGTCCGTCGCGCACCACCATGTCGACGACCGAGCGCTTGCTGAGCCCGTAGCCGACCCGGAGGGTGTCCTCCACGTGCGCTTCGAAGCTGTCGTGCGCGGGGTCCATCACCGCGGCGATGCCGCCCTGCGCCCAGTTCGTGTTCGAGTCGGTCAGCGTTCGCTTCGTGAGCACCGCGACCTGGCCGTGCTTGGCGGCCTCGAGCGCGAAGGTCAGCCCGGCGACGCCGCTGCCGAGGACCAGGTAGTCGCAGGTGATGCGCATCAGGCCGACCATCGTAGGGGCGCGGGCAGTCGGCGCAAAGCGCGGCGTGGCCGCCAGGAATCTGGCGGGAATACGGAGAGGGGCTAGGATCGTCTCGAGAGCGATGGGGCAGAGCATGGCGAGTGGGGCGCGACCGGACGGCGCGGGAGCCCGATCGGACGAACGCCGGGCACCGCGTCCGCGGCCGGGCGCGTCCGTGCGCGCGGTGGTGCATCTCGTCGCGCTGCTCGTGGGGATCGGCGCCGGATCCCAGACGAACCCAGCGCGCGCCGACATCTACACGTGGACCGACGCCGAGGGCGTCGTGCACTTCACGAACCGTCCTCCGCCCCGGCGTGCCGGCGTGCGCGTCGCGGTCCGCGCCCGCGAGCCGCGCCCCGACGACGCCCCGCGCGCCTCGATGGGTCCGCGGGACCGCTCTCCGGACCGCTACAGCCGCTACGACGCGCACATCCGCGAGGCCGCCGCGCTGTACCGGCTCCCCGAGGCCTTCTTGCGCGCGGTGATCCGCGTCGAGAGCGATTACAACCCCGGCGTGGTGTCCCGCACGGGCGCGCAGGGGCTCATGCAATTGATGCCGGGCACCGCCGCCCGGATGGGCGTGCGCGACGCCTTCGAGCCGCGCTTGAACATCCTCGGGGGGGCGCGCTACCTCCGCGTCCTGGCGAACAACTTCGGGGGCGATCTGATCCTGACGATCGCCGCCTACAACGCCGGCGAGGGCGCGGTGATGCGTTACCACGGCGTTCCCCCGTACGACGAGACGCAACGCTACGTGCAGCGGGTTCTCGGATGGTACTGGCAATACATGCAAGCCGACGGTTCGTGAACGGCGCGCTGCCCGCCACCGCGGTGCTCCTCGTCGCCGGCTTCTGCGCGCCTCTCGCCGGGCGCATCCAGGCCAACCACGCGCGGCGCTTCGGCTGCGAGGCGCGGTGGGTGCGGGTGGAGCCCCTCGGGGCCGGTCGCTTCACGGCGACGGGCTGCGGCTTCGCGAGCGCCTGGACCTGCGCGGACGACGCGTGCGCCCTGCAATCCGAGCGGGCGTACGGCGTGGGGGGCCCGTGAGCCGCCCCGCGCCCGGTCGGCGTCCATGACCAGCCAGCTCGATCGAAGGAGCGCAGCCGCGCTCGTCGCCGGCGCGCTCCTCACCGCGGTCGCGCTCGGGTTCTCGTTCCTGCGTCCGGTGATCGCGGCCTCCGAGCAGGAACGCACCGCCGAGGCCATCGTGACCCACACGCCGGAATCCTGGCCGCCGAGCGGGGGCGATCTCGACGTCGCCCTCGCGTCGAGCGCGGTCGAGCAGATCTCGCGCTCGGGATTCTACGACGGCGGGGTGGATGCCGGCCCCGGGGATGCCGGCCCCCCGCTCCGACTGCCGCCCGAGAACCAGCGCGGCGGGTTGCTCGCGCGCGTGGGGGGACACGGCGACATCTACTACCTCGAGGTCGTGCTGGGCGGCGCCGCCTTCGAGGACCCGCTGCCGCTGGTGTTCCTGTTCCACGGGCGCGGCGGCCGGGCCGAGCTGCCGGGTGGACCGTTCCGCGGACTCGCCCACCCCCTGCGGGTCATCGTCCCCCAGGCCCCCGAAGCCCTCGGCGACGGCTGGGAATGGCTCCCGGTGAGCGTCGGCTCGGGCCTCGTCGACCGGCTGTCGAGCACCCTCTTCGAGACCAGCGAGCGGCTCGCCGAGATGATCCGCACGCTGTCCAGCACCCGCCCGACGATCGGCAAGCCCATCGTCGCCGGCTTCTCGCAAGGGGGCATGCTCACCTACGCCCTCGCGCTGCACCACGACGACGTCGTCGGGCACGCGTTCCCGCTCTCGACCTGGCTCCCGCCCCCGATCGAGCCGCTGTTCCGGCGCCAGGACCTGAACTATCCGCCGATCCGCTCGATGCACGGCGACGCCGACACGGTGATCCCCGTCGGGCCGACGCGTGGCCTCGTCGAGCGCCTGGCTTCACGCGGTTTCGACGTGGAATTCCGCGAATTTCAAGGCGTCGGGCACGAGATGAGCCCGGCGATGAACCGCGTGTTCCACGCCTGGCTCGAGCAGGCGCTCTGCGACGTGATGGGCGATCTCGAGTGCCCCGGCGCCGTGGTGCCCGGCGAGGCCGAGGCCCGCGCCGACGATGCGGGGACCGCCGCGGGCGAGGCGAGCGACGGCGGCCAGGACGGCGGTTCCGCGGCGCCGGATGCGGGCGCGCGACGCCGAGCTCGGAGGCGCCCGCGGGGGCCGGAATGATCGTCGTCGGTCCCTGCGATCGGGCACGTTGAAGGGATCCGCGGGGTTCGCTAGAAGCTGTCCCCTGCCATGAGCGACACGCCCTTTCGTTTCGATCCGGTCCCCTTCATCGCCCTCGAGCTCGGCCTGCCGCCGCGCGGCGTCGCCGCCGTCGTGAAGCTCCTCGAGGAGAACGCCACCGTCCCGTTCATCGCGCGCTACCGCAAGGAAGCGACCGGCGGCCTCGACGAGGTGCAGATCCGCGACATCCAGGAGAAGCGCGCGTACGTCCTCGAGCTGGAGGAGCGCCGCGCGTCGATCCTCGAGGAGATCGGCAAGCAAGGGAAGCTGACCGACGAGCTGCGCACGAAGATCCTCGCCTGCACCACGAAGGCGGCGCTCGAGGACCTCTACCTGCCGTACAAGCCGAAGCGTCGAACCCGCGCGACGATCGCGAAGGAGCGGGGCCTCGAGCCGCTCGCGCTGCGGATTCTCTCGCAGACCGCCGACGGCGATCCGCGGAAGGAGGCGGAGGCGTTCGTCTCCGCCGAGAAAGAAGTGGCGACCATCGACGCGGCACTCGCCGGCGCGCGCGACATCGTGGCCGAGGCCGTCGCCGAGCAGGCCGAAGTGCGGGCCGCCGTGCGCGAGTCCTTCCAGAAGGACGGCCTCGTCGTCAGCGAGGGCGTGCCCGACAAGATCAAGGAGCCCACGAAGTTCGAGCAGTACTACGACCACCGCGAGGCCGTCGCGACCATCCCCTCGCATCGCTTCCTCGCCATCCGGCGGGGTGAGCGCGAAGGCGTGCTGCGCGCCTCGATCGAGATCGATGGCGAGCGCGTGGTCCCGCGCCTGAGCGGGCTCGCCCGGCTCGACCGCAGCAGCCCGTGGTGCGGCGAGCTGGAAGCCGCCATCGCCGACGCGTTCAAGCGGCTGATCGCGCCCAGCGTCGAGAACGACGTGCGCGTCGATCTCAAGCTCAGCAGCGATCGCTCGGCCGTCGACGTGTTCGCAGACAACCTCCGGAACCTGCTCCTCTCGGCGCCGCTCGGAGGCAAGCGGGTCATCGGCATCGACCCCGGCATCCGCACGGGCTGCAAGATCGCGGTCGTCGACGACACCGGCAAGTTCCTCGAGAACCACACGGTCTACCTGCAGCAGGGCGCCCACAAGGAGGTCGAGGCGGGCCGACTCCTGGTGCATCTGGTCGAGAAGCACGAGCCGTTCGCGGTCGCCGTGGGCAACGGCACGGCGGGGCGTGAGACGGAGTCCTTCGTCCGCAAGGCGCTGGCCGACGCCGGCTTGAAGAGCGTCGTGGTGGTCCCGGTCAGCGAGGCCGGCGCGAGCGTGTATTCCGCCAGCGACGTCGCGCGCGAGGAGTTCCCCGAGCTCGACCTCACGGTGCGCGGCGCCATCTCGATCGCGCGGCGTCTGCAAGATCCTCTGGCCGAGCTGGTCAAGCTCGATCCGAAGGCGATCGGCGTCGGGCAGTACCAGCACGACGTGCACCAGCCCCTGCTCGTCCGGAAGCTCGGAGAGGTCGTCGAGAGCTGCGTGAACCACGTCGGGGTCGACCTGAACACCGCGAGCGCTTCCCTGCTCTCGTACGTCGCCGGCATCGGCGCGTCCGTGGCCAAGAAGATCGTGAAGCACCGCGAGGAGCACGGCGTGTTCCGGAGCCGGCAGCAGGTGCTCGAGGTCAGCGGTCTCGGGCCGCGCGCGTTCGAGCAATGCGCGGGCTTCCTGCGCGTCCGGGAAGGCGCTCATCCCCTCGACGCGAGCGCGGTGCACCCCGAGCGGTACGGGCTCGTGGAGAAGATCGCGGCCGACATGGGGGTCTCGCTGGCCGAGCTCGTGGGCAACGCCGACCTCGCGCGGACCATCGACCTGAAGCGCTACGTCGGCGAAGGCGTGGGCGAGCCGACCTTGCGCGACATCGTGGCCGAGCTCGGCAAGCCGGGCCGAGATCCCCGCGCGACCTTCGAGCCGCCGAAGTTCCGGGAGGACGTCCGGGAGCTGTCGGATCTGAAGGAAGGGATGATGCTCGAGGGCGTGGTCACGAACGTGACGGCGTTCGGCGCGTTCGTCGATGTCGGGGTGCACCAGGACGGCCTCGTGCACGTGAGCCGGCTGTCCGAGCGCTTCGTGAAGGATCCGAGCGAGGTCGTGAAGGTCGGCGACAAGCTCAAGGTGAAGGTCCTCGAAGTCGACCTGCCCCGGAAGCGTATCTCGCTCACGGCCCGCCTGAGCGAGGCCCCCGCGCGCGGCGCCGGCGACCGGGGAGGCGGGGGACCGCAGGGACCCGGGCGTGGCCCGCAGGGACCCGGGCGTGGCCCGCAGGGACCCGGGCGTGGCCCGCAGGGCCGAGGACAGACACCGGCCGCGCCGCAGTTCAGCAACAACCCCTTCTCCCACCTGCTCGGGCGCAAGTGAGCGACGCGGAGCGGACCCCGGGCGACGTCGCGAAGCCCCGGGGGTCCGCTCGACGGCCGGCGGCCGCGCGTCGTCGCCGAGGCCTCGCTCGCGGCGCCCACGTCCCTCACGGCGCGTCGAGCGACACGCACGCGGCGTCCGCATCGAGCCGCGCAGCCCCCGCACGCAGCTGCACGTCCACGCAGGGATCGATCGGGGGCGAGGCCTCGTCGACCGATGCCCGCAGGCTGCCGAGCGCCCGCGCGAGCCCGTAGGTCGCGACGGACAGCGGCTCCGGCTCGTGGGCCCGCAGCAGGGCCTCGGCGGCGTACTCCACCCGCTCCATCAGCGCCGCGTCTCTCGGGGCCTCGCCGAGCGCATCGAGCAAGGCCCATACCTCGTCGGCGATGGCCTGGGCCTGCGCGGCCGAGACCGGCGGCGCCTCGTCGCCTTCGGCGGCGAGGTGTTCGGAGAGCGCGCGCTCGAGCCTCCCGAAGGCCGACGCAAGCTCCGACTCGACGAGAGGCGAGTCCACGCGGCAGCGTTCGGCGTCGGCGCCCCGCGCCTCGGCCTGCTGCCGGGCGAGCCCGCACGCATCGAGCTCGGGGCCGGACTCGGGCGCCCCCTGCACCGACGGGGCCAGCCGCGCGGGCGCACCGCACGCGGCGCACCACAACAGCACCGACGACACCCAGCAGACGGACCTCATGGCGGGCGACCTTGCCGCTCGGCGGTGAGGCCGACAAGGCCAAAGCCGACGGGGCCTCGCGGGGCTGCCGAGTTTCCTCGATCCGCGCCGGAACGACCTTCCGCGCGCCGTCATCGAGCAGGCACCCTCGACGGAGCGCCGAGTTTCCTCGATTCGCGCCGGAACGACCTTCCGCGCGCCGTCATCGAGCAGGCACCCTCGACGGAGCGTCGAGTCTCCTCGATCCGTGCCGGAACGACCTTCCGCGCGGCCGTCATCGAGCAGGCACCCTCGACGGAGCGTCGAGTTTCCTGAATCCTCTCCGGCGTGCACCCGAGGACCGACCGATGAGCGAAGCCGACCGATCCCGGAGTGCGTCCGATCCGGAGGCGGAGCGCCGGGTGATCCGCAAGCTCGGCGGCTGGGCGCTCGTGTTCCTCGCGGTCGCCGTGTGGTCGGCCCTCGCGCCTTCGTACTGCGGGCCCGGCCGGGGACTCGTCGGCCGCCCGTCCCCGGAGTTCGAGGGTCCCATCGTGTCCGGCGCGGGCGCGGGCGCGCACGATCGCCTGTCGCGGAGCGCCCTGCTCGGGCGCGTGGTGATCCTCGACTTCTGGGCCAGCTGGTGCGGCCCCTGCCGGGCATCGATGCCGATCCTGGCGCGTCTCGCGCAGCGCCACGAGGCCGCGGGTCTCGTGGCCCTCGGGGTCAACCTCGAGCACAACCTCTCGGCGGAGCAGGTGGCCGCGGCGCACCGCGCGCTCGGTGCGGGTTTTCCGACCCTGCACGACCAGGGCGGGGCGATGCACTCGGCCTTCGGGATCCAATCGCTCCCGACCCTCGTGCTCATCGACCGACGCGGGCAGGTCCGGGAGGTGGAGGTCGGCGTGCCCGACGAAGCCCGCCTCGATGCCCAGCTGGTGCAACTCCTCGCCGAGGCACCCTGACATCCGAGCACGCCCTCGCCTCGGGACACCCGTGAGGGCGTCCCGCGCGAGGGTGCATCGACGATGGCGGCGGTGACGTCGCCCGGGCGCGCCGGAGCCTGTCAGCCCACGGCGGGGTAGTCGGTGTATCCCGCTTCCCCCGGCGTGTAGAAGGTCGCGAAGTCGGGCGCCGCGAGCGGCTTGTCGTCGCGAAGCAGCGTGGGCAGCCGGGGATTGCTGATGAAGGGACGTCCGAACGCGATGAGGTCCGCGCGGCCCGCGGAGAGGTCCGCCTCGGCGCGCGGCGCGTCGTATCCGCCCGAGAGGATGAGCGCCCCGCCGAACGCCGCCTTCAGCTTCTGCTTCACGCTGGGCTTGACCTCGGGCGCGCCCATCGCGCTGTGGTCCACCACGTGGAGGTAGACCAGACCCACCTCCGACAAGGCGCGCGCCAGCGCCTCGAAGAGCTCTTCGTGCGCGTCGTCGGTCACCATCCCGTTGAACGCGCCGTACGGCGAGACGCGGATGCCGACGCGGTCGCCGCCGATCCGGGCCGCGGCCCGACGCGCCGCCTCGACCGCGAAGCGGATTCGGTTCTCGACGGTGCCGCCCCAGCGATCGGTGCGCAGGTTCGACGCGGTGTTGAGGAACTGGTCGATGAGGTAGCCGTTCGCGCCGTGCAGCTCGACGCCATCGAAGCCGGCCTCGATCGCGCGCTCGGAGGCGCGCGCGTACTGCTCGAGCGCGGACTCGACGTCCTGTTCGGTCATCGGGACAGGCATCGTCGCCGGCTGCTCCCCTTCGCCGTCGACCCAGATCTTGGCCGGGAGCGCGACGGCCGAGGGACCGATCACGCGGGCCCCCGCGGGCAGATTCCCCGCCACCGAGGCGCGGCCGGTGTGCATCAGCTGCGCGAAGATCTTGCCTCCACGGGCGTGAACGGCGGTCGTGACGGCCTTCCATCCGGCGACCTGAGCGTCCGAGAACAGCCCCGGGATGCGCGCGTACCCGAGACCATCGGGCGAGGGGGCGATGCCCTCGGTCACGATCAGCCCCGCCTCCGCGCGCTGCGCGTAGTACTCGGCGACCAGCGATCCAGGAACGTTTCCTGGGCAGCGGTTGCGGGTCATCGGGGACATGACGATGCGGTTGGACAGCTCGAGGCGGCCGAGGTGGGGGGTCGAGAACAGGGTCGGGTAGGTCATCGATCGAGCATCTTTCCTGGAGGTCGCGCCCCGGCACGCGCGCGGGTCGCAGGTTCTTGAGCCCCGTCGGCTGCCCGTCAATCCGGGCGGTGGGAGGATCCCGGGGTCGCCGGATGTAGGACACGCTCGCCTTGCCGCGCGGCGGCGCGGCGGGTATCATTGGCCACCCGGCGGGGTTCTTCCGCGGGATCTCGGTCGTCTCGCTCCGGAGTCATCCGCCACGCCATGTCGTCAGTCCATCCCGGCCAGGACCTCGCGCGCCAGCAACAGCAGGCGCAGATGCTCGACGAGAGGGTCGCGGTCCTCGACCGACTGATGGCCGACGCGAGCGAGGCCGCCCGTCTCGACTACGCGACGAAGCTCGACCTCTCCTGGATCCGACACGACAGCGCCCTCGAAGGCGTCGTGTACGAGATCACCGACCTGCTGCGCGCGATGAAGGGGGAGGCCCCGACCGACGCCGCCGCCGTGCCGGTGTACGACGAGATCCGGCAGAACAAGACCGCGATCGACACGGTCCGAACGCTCTCGGCCCGCAAGAAGCTGAAGATCGACCTCGACGTCCTCAAGGACGTCTACGTGTGCCTCGCGCCGGACGAGGTCGAGGGCAAGAAGCCGCCGGCCTACCGCAAGGACATCCCGGTCCACCGGCTTTACTTCCACGACATCGACGCGCCGGACAAGATCATCCCCCGGCTGCGCCAGTTCGTGCAGTGGCTCAACGACGACGAGGTGCGCGAGACCACGCACCCGGTGCGGCTGGCCGCCAAGGCGCACTTCCAACTGCTGCACATCTACCCGTTCCCGAAGCACAGCGGGAAGCTCGCTCGCCTCGTGATGAACCTGATCCTGCTCTCGCACGGCTACCCGCCGGCGGTCATCCACGCGACCGAGCGGCAGCGTTATTACGACGCACTCAAGGCGAGCGACAACGCGCTCGCCGGCGTGGTGCGCGAGGCCCTCGTCAGCTCGCTCGAGAGCGCCATCCGGTTCTTCGAGCAGGCGCCGCCGCCGCCGCCGCCGCCCAAGCCGGTCTCCGCGAAGAAGGCCTCGCCCCGCAAGGCGCCCAAGGCCTGAGCCCGCCCTCCGGGGGCCGCGTCAGGCCGATCTCAGGGCCGCGTGCATGACGCGTGCGGCTTCTTCGGGGAACGGGGCTGCGCAGAGCGCGCGGATCGCCGCACCGTGGTGGGCACCGGCATGGCGCACGTCCGTCGCGCGCGCCGCGTCGATGCCGCCGATCGCCACGATCGGCAACGACACCGCGCGTGCGACCTCCGAGAGTCGCGACAGCCCCACCACCGGCGACGCGAGGACCTTGCTCTGCGTGGGGAACACGGGGCCGAAGCCCAGCAGACAGGCCCCCTCCTCGACGGCGCGCAGGGCCTGCTCGAGCGAGTGGGTCGAGCGTCCGATCGGCATCGTGCCCACGATCCGCCGCGCATCGACGAGCGCGAGGTCGTCCTGCCCGAGGTGCAAGCCGTCGGCGTCGGCGAGCCGCGCGAGATCGGGCCTGTCGTTCATCACGAAGGGCACGCCGTGCGCATGGCACAGCGCCCGGAGCGCGCGCGCCAGCGCGAGCCGCTCCCCATCGCCCCCGACCTTGCTCCGCAGCTGGAGCGCGGCGCAGCCCCCGTGCAGGATCGCCTCGGCGACCGCGCGCGGATCTCGTCCGGCGCAGTGCTCCGGATCGACGATCGCATAGAGCCCGGAAGGTGCGCGCCACGTCATGGGCGCGAGCCTACGCAGGGCGTCGGTCCGAAGCCACCCCACGCCGTCGCGCGGGGCGCGGGCCTCCGCCGGGCCTCGTGCAGGGGCCGTCGGCCCGAAGGAGATCCCGTCGATGCGGGGCCTCGACCGTTGGCACGGATCGCGGGTTGCTCGTAAGAACAGCCGCCGATGCGCGAGCTGTTGCGGGACGCGTTCGGCGGCGAGACGCCGCTGCCCTGGTCCTCCACGCGCCGCGCGGTCGGGGCGGGCATCGCCGCGTGCGCGCTGCTCTTCGCGTGGCTCTCGCTGCGACGCTACGCGACCTACCACAACGCCACGTTCGACCTGGCGTTCTATGCCCGCATGGCCTGGGGCGAGGTCCACCACGACGTCTGGAACCCCATCGTCGATGCCCACGTGCGCGGGCTGCACCTGTCCTGGGTGCTCGTGCCGCTCGGCTGGATCGGTGCGCTGGTCGGCACGCCCGAGACGTTGCTCGTCGCGCAGGCGCTGGCCCTCGCGGGCGCGGCGTGGCCCCTGGCGCGGGTCGGGGCCCGGCACCTCGGGGCCCCTGGGGCGCTCGTCACCGCGGCCGCGTGGCTGCTGCACCCGAACGTGTCGGCCGTCGCGACCTCCGAGTTCCACCCCGGCAGCGTCGCGGTGCTCCCGCTCGCGTGGGCGCTCGATGCCCTCGATCGTCGCAGCGCCGCGGGCCTCGCGCTGGGCGTGCTCGGGACCCTCGCATGCCGGGAAGATCTCGGCCTGGTCACGGCGCTCCTGGGGCTCGCGGCGGTGTGGCTCGCGCGTCCCGGCGCCGAACGGCCCGCGGCCGGCCCGCTGCGTCGGACAGGCAGCGTCCTCGCCGCCGGATCGCTCGGCTATGCGCTCTTCTTCGCGCTCGTGCTCCTGCCGCGCTACGCGCCGCAGCATGGATCGCTCGAGCTTCATTTCGGGCGGCTCGGTGGCGATCCGGCCTCGGTGGTCGTGCATCTGCTCACGCATCCCCGCGCGCTCTTCGAGCATCTCGCGGTTCCGCACCGCGCGTTCTATCTGCCGCTCATCGCCGCGCCGTTCGCATGGCTCCCGTTCGTTCGCCCCTTCGCGGCCCTGCTCGCGACCCCGGTGCTGGCGATCAACCTCGTGTCCGAGTTCCCAGGGACGACCGACCTCGATTCGCACTACCTGACGCCCGCGCTTCCCGCGCTGCTCGTCGCGTCGGTGCACGGCATGGCGGCACTCCCGGCGCGACCGAAGATCCGGTTCGGGGTCCCCATGGCATGCGCCGTCCTCGCCCACGTGCTCGGGGGCACCACGCCGCTGTCCCTCGCGTTCCCGCGCGCTGCCTTCACGGCCGACGACGACAGCCGGGCCGCGGCCCGGCTGGTCGCGCAGATCCCACCGGACGCGTCGGTCCAGGCCCCGGACGCGCTCTTGCCGCACCTGGCCGAGCGCCGGGTGGTCCACCGCGCGCCGCCTCCCGAGGCGAACACCGCGTTCGTCGTGTTCGACGCCGTGCATCGCCGCACGTTCCTCCACGACGAGAGCATGCTGCGCACCACCGAGGAGCCGATCCTTCGGGCGTGGCTGGCCCGCCCCGACCACGTCCTGCTCGACGCGGGAGGGGACTACTACCTGCTCCAGCGGGGCGGCGAACCGAGGACCGGCATCGGCGCCCGCTTCCTCGTCGGGCGGACGGATCCGGACCGCGGCGTCCCGCTGACCGGATGCCTGTCGTTGCTCGGAGGACGGGTCGTCGAGACCCGTGAGGACGCCCTCGACATCGATCTGGAGCTCGTCGCGCAGGGTCCCTGCCCCGACGACCTCGCGCTCCGGATCGGGCGCGGCAAGCGGCCGCGGCACGTCGATCTCATCGCCCGAGGATGGCTCTCGCCCGCGCACTTCGAACGCGGCGACGTGATCCGCTCGAGCCACACCATCGCCCGGGCCGCCGCCGACGGCCTCCGGATCGGGGCGCTGCGCTCGAGCGGGGCGCGGCCCGACCGCGGCGACCCCATGTCGGTGGAGCTCGTCCTCGAGCGCTGAGAGAGCGCTGGCGTCAGGCCAGGCCGATCTTCTGCTCGATCGACTCCAGGGCGCGGCGGATCCGCTCGTCTTCCCCGATCAACGCGGCGATGCGCCGATGGGCGTTCATCACCGTCGTGTGGTCCTTGTTGCCGAAGCGTGCCCCGATCATCGGGTAGCTCAGGTCGAGGTGCTCGCGGCACACGTACATCGCGATCATCCGCGGGATCGAGACGTTGCGGTGCTTGCGGTCACCGAGGAGATCTCGGAGACCGATCTGGAAGAACTCGCACGCCGCCCGCTGCACGTCCTCGACGCTGATCTGGCGGGCGTCCCGGCCCTGCGGAGGCCCGCCGCCGAGCACCGTCCGGGCGAGCTCGAGATCGATCGGCCGCCGCTGCGCGTCGGCGAGCACCGCGAGGCGCAAGAGCGTCCCCTCGAGCTCGCGCACGTTGTTCTGAGCGCGCTGGGCGATCAGCAGCGCGACCTCCGACGGGAGATGGAGCGACTCCGCCTCGGCCTTCTTCTGGAGGATCGCGATGCGGGTGTCGAGTTCGGGCGCCTGCACGTCCGCCACGAGACCCCACTGGAAGCGCGACACCAGGCGCTCCGTCATCTCGGGGATGTGCTTGGGGTCGACGTCGCTCGTCACCACGATCTGCTTGTCCGCGTGATAGAGCGCGTTGAACGTGTGGAAGAACTCTTCCTGCGTCTGCTCGCGCCCGGCGAGGAACTGGATGTCGTCGAGGATCAACACGTCGCACGCCACGCGGTAGCGGGTGCGGAACTCCTCGATGCGCTTGTGCTGCAGCGCCCAGATGAACTCGTTGGTGAAGCGCTCCGCGCTCAGGAAGAGCACCCGGGCGCCCGGACGGTCCTCCCGCACGCGATGGCCCACCGCGTTCACGAGGTGCGTCTTGCCGAGACCCACCTTGCTGTACAGCACGAGCGGGTTGTATCGCCGCCCCGGGCTCGAGCCCGCGGCCACCGCGGCGGCGTACGCGAGCTGGTTCGAGCCGCCGACGACGAAGTTCTCGAAGCTGTACCGTGGATTCAGCGCGTAGGCCTCGTCGGCCGCGGCCGGCTCGGCGACGCGCGTGTCACGGGCGACCGGAGCCCCGTCGAGCGGCAGCTCGGCGCTCGCGCGCAGCTCGCGACCCGGGGCCCGCGCCGCACGCGCGGTGACGCGGCGCTCGGGCACCGCGAGGGCCGGCGGCAGGGTCGACTGGAGCGTGCCCCGCGCCGTCTCGGTCGAGGGGGCCTGGACCTGACCTGCCGAGCTCACCTGATCCTGCAGGGAAGCGTCGACGACCCACGAGACCTCCAGGTCGTTCCGGCCCGCGTGCTGCCGGAGCGGCTCGAGGAGATCGGTGAGGTAGCGGGCCGAGATCCAGTCCGCGAAGAATCGGTTGGGAATGCGGAGGCGGACTGTGCGCCCCTCGAGGCCGTCGAACCGGATGGGCTCGAGCCAGGTGGAGAAGGTCTCCTCGTGGAGCTTCGCCCGCATCGTTCCCAGCGTCGATTCCCACAGCCCGTTCATGCAAGAAACCCCAACGATGAGACGGAGTTGCCCATTCGGTCCACAGGCTGTCCACAGCCCGCGCCGCACCCGTTTCGTATCCGACCCCCGACGACGGCTCGATCCGGCACGCAGGCCGACCCAAGCACAATCGAAGCGACCGCGATCGCCGCGTATCGAACGCGACGCCGGAGGAACACCCTGAAAAGAAGACACCCCCCACCAAGACGACCGCCGTCACCGAGACGAAAATGCCGCCCTGGCCAGGGCCCAGCAGCGGCTGCTGCGGACCCACAACGGAGCGGTCTTCTCGGCTCGAGGCGTTGGCCTCAACGAGGAAATCGAAGCTAGCAAAGCTCCACGACGCCGTCTACGGGTCCGCGAAAGGAAAGTTACAAGCATAGGCAATGATTGGGTTTTTCGGACGCGATTGGCAACGGGAACGGGTCGGGTCGACGGTCCTGTTTCGAGGGTGATCCGGAAGCGCTGGAGATCACACGTGATCCGGGGATCGGGTCGGTCACCCCGACCTCCGGAGGTCGGGGATCATCGGTGATCGCAGCCCCGGGCGTGCCGTTTCGCGCCTTCGAGCGGGCACGGACGCGCCTCCGGATTCGTCCGGCCGCGGTGCGGACCGCCGTTCGACGCGGGGCGCGCTCACCAACCTCTGCCGCTGCAGGAGGCGTTCGGGTATGGTCGAGGGGTGAAGCACCACGCAGTTCCGGAAGAGTCTCGGGGCAAGGCCGTGCGCCCACGAAGCGACCGTCCTGCCTGGATTGGACGCACGTCGGCGCGCGCCGCCGCCGGGGATACTGCGCGGTGGCCCGCGCTCCTGCTCGCGATGACGTCCCTCACGGGGTGCGGGCTCGACGGTCTGGGACGGCCGATCGAGGCCACGGCCTTGTGCGCGGAGCTCGCCCGGGTGGTCTGCGCGGCCGACCCTGCGTGCTGCCGGGTCGTGCCCGAGGAAGACGACTGCCTGGCCCGCACCCTCGACGACTGCGAGGCGACGGTCGGGGCGCTCGCACGGGACCCACGCCTCGCGTACGTGCCCGGGCGTGGCGGCCCGCTGGTCGACGACCTCGAGGCCCGCTCCGCCTCGTGCTGGGAGGCGCCGGTCCGCCACGACGCGCTGGTGTCCCTCTTCGAGGGCACCGGGGTCTCGACCGCCGACTGCACGCCGGCCTCGCTCGACGCCCTGGAGCTCGAGGTCGCCGCCCGCTCGTGCGAGCCGGGGCTCTCGTGCCGGCTCTGGCTCGCGGCCGACGGTGCGCCGCGCGGGATCTGTGAGCCGAGGAGCGCCGCGAACGACGACGCGTGCTCGCACCCGCTCGACTGCGGGAGCGGACGCTTCTGTCACCTGCCAGCCGGCTGGGCGCCGGGCCTCTGGGGCAACTGCCAGCCGCTCCGCGTGAACGGCTGGGCGTGCGGGTCGGACCTGGAATGCGACTCGGGGTTCTGCGGAGAGATGGGCTGCGCGACCCGGGGCGAGGACGCGGCGTGTTCGCTGCTGGCCTTCACGGACCTCGTGCGTGCGTCGGCGCCGACCTCTTATCTGCGACTCGGCGAGGCCGGGGGCACGACGGCCGAGGATGCCGCGGAGGCCGGTCGGCCCGGACGTTACACGGGCACGATCACGCTGGGCGCCGCGGGCGCCATCGCGGGCGACGACGACGGCGCCGTCACCCTCGCGGGCGGCCACGTCCAGAGCGCGCGGCTCGCGTCGATCGAGGGCCTCGAGACGCTCACGATCGGGGCCTTCGTGCGGGTCGTCGATCCCGCGGTGAGCGGTCCGCTCGCCGAGCTGGTGTCGGAGGACGTCGGCACGGTCGCCGCGCTCTCGCTCGATGGGCGGCGGGTCGTCGCGGTGTGGAAGGACCCGGACGGCGCTGCCCACGAGCTGCGGTCGCCGCGCGACGCGCTCGAGGCCGGCGACCGTCACGTCGCGGTGTCGTTCGATGGGCGGCGGGTGAGGCTCTTCGTGGACGGTCGAGAGAGCGCCGTTGCAGAGGGCGCCTTCATGGCCAGGGCGGGCGTGCTGCACGTCGGACACCACCCGGCGCAGGCCGTCGCCGCGGGCGCCGATCCCGACGTCGAGACCCACCTCGAGGCGACCGTCGACGAGGTCACGCTGCACGACCGGGCGCTCTCGGAGGCCACCCTGACGCGGTGGCGGGCCGCCGCCGACGCAGGCTTCATCGCCAACGAGTTTTCCCTTTTTTCATGGCTCCGATGAACGGCGATCCGGGCCTCTCGAGGATGCGCGGGCGCGGGGCTCTGCCCCGGCGGCGCGCGCTCGCATGGTCGCTCGTCGCCATGCTCTGCGGGTCCGGCTGCGCGTCGCCTGGGCCCGACCAAGCGGGCGCCGCGCCCGCCTCGCTGCGCGCTCTCGAGGGCGCGAACGAGCGGGTGCTCGACGCGCGCGGCGACCAGCGCATCGTCGAGCGGATCGAGCCCCTGAACGTGCCGGTCGCGACCGACGTCATCCCAGCGCGCGCGCTCGCGTGGATCGATGGCGACACGCGCCGCCCGCCCCCTCGACCCAGCCACACCGGCAAGCTGAGCGCCTTCGGGCCGGTCTGGGTGACGACCGACGAGCGGCTGATCGACGCCCGGGGCGGAATGCTGGCGCGGGGCGTGGTGCCGGAGCTGAGCGTCTCGCCCGACGGGCGACGCGTGGCCTATGCCGCGCACGAGGACGACGGAAGCCTCGCGGTCTTCGTGATGAACCTCGAGGACGGCACGGCCGAGCGCCTCCCCACCGGGCTCGCGCATGCGGGCAGCCCGCTCTTCGTCGATGCGGCGACGCTCGTGGTGGTGGGCGCGCGCGCGGGCGGCATCGCCGGGGTCTGGCGGGTTCCGCTCGACGCCGGCGCCCGGGGCGCGCAGCCGCTGACGAACGCCACGCTGCGGGTGGGCTCGCCTCCCGATGCGTCGTTCGTGCCGCCGCCCGCCCGGCACGCCTCGATGCGGGTGGAGGGCCGGGACCTCGTCTACGACGACGGACGGAGAGAGCAGCGCGTACCGCTGGCACCCGAGGGTCCGCCATGAGCGGCGGTCGCGCTGCCCGCGTCGCGCTCGTCGCGCTCGCCGCCCACGTCGCGCTCGGCGCCGCTTTTTCCGGCACGGCGCGCGCGCAGTTCCGCTATCCCTCGACGTGCGGCAGCGGCTGCGCGAGCAACTCCGCGTTCTACGACGAGGGCGGGCGGGACTGGGCCTGCGGGGGCATCTTCTACGGAGGGCACGGCGGCACCGACTACGCGATGGGCTACGGCCGCGAGATCGTCGCCGCGGCCAACGGCGTGGTGACCCGGACCGCCGATGGCTACTGGGACGGTTGCCGCACCGGGGACTGCTCCGGCACGAACATGGTGACCGTCGTGCAGGACGACGGAATCACCACGGAATATCTGCACATGCAGACCTGGTCGGTCGCGGTGTCGGTCGGCCAGCGGGTCTCGTGCGGACAGTTGCTCGGCCGCGTCGGCTCGAGCGGCCGCTCGACCGGCAACCACCTGCACTTCCAGTACTGGCCTCCAGGCACCGGCTACTACGCGCGCAGCGATCCC
>CAIKNO010000700.1 GCA_903828805.1 uncultured Sandaracinus sp.
GACCGGGCTACAGCGGCGTCGGTCTGTTCGCGCGCCGGGCACCGGATGCCGTGGAGGCGTCGCTCGGCGATGCGTCGTTCGACGCGGAGGGGCGCGTCCAGCTCGCGCGCTTCGGGGGGCTCCTGCTCGCGAACGTGTACTTCCCCGAACGGCAGCGGACAGGCGCGCGACAACGGCCGCGTGCCGTTCAAGCTCGCGTTCTACCAGCGCCTCTTTCAGCGACTCGAGGCGCCGATGCGCGCGGGCGCGCCGATCGTCGTCATGGGCGACTTCAACACGGCGCCGTACGAGCGCGATCTCGCGCGGCCGCGTGACAACGCGAAGACGAGCGGGTTCCTCCCCGAGGAGCGTGAGGAGGTGGTCCGATGGCTCGCTTCGGGGTGGACCGACAGCTTTCGCGTCTACGAGCCAGGGGAGGGGCACTACACGTGGTGGAGCCAGCGTTTCGGGGTGCGCGAGCGGAACATCGGCTGGAGGATCGACCTCGCGCTGGTGTCGCCGGGGGCGCGTCCGTTCCTGCGAGGTGCGTCGGTGCACCCCGACGTCAAGGGAAGCGACCACTGTCCGATCAGCCTCGAGCTCGACGACGCGGTCCTCCTCGCGTCCCACGGCTGAGCGTCGATGAACGAATCTCCGATCACCCCGCGGCCCATCCGAGCCGGTCCGCGTCGTTCTCGCGCGTCGCCGTGCATGCGCGCGACGCCTCGCCGACTTTACGTCGCGAAAGGCGCGCCCTAGGCTTGTTTCGTTGACCATCCACGGGAACACCAAGGGTCTGAGCCCGAGTGAACTGAACGCGCTCGAGCGGCTCTACCGACGCCGGCTGCCCTTCACTCAGCTCATCACCCCCGAGCTCGGTCGCTCGCTCGCCGAGATCTCGGCGGGCACGGGGCGTCAGGTCGGCGTGATCGTCGATCGCTCCGGGGCGGTGGAGTTCGTCGTCGTCGGAGATGCGCGCAAGCTGATGCTGCCCGACGTCGGCCGCGCGCGGGCGGCCGAGGGGCGCTTCCGGGGCCTGCGGCTGCTGCACACGCACCTGACGCAGGAAGGGCTCACGCGCGACGACCTCGTGGACCTCACGCGGCTGCGCCTCGACCTCGTGGCAGCGCTCTGCCTCGGGCCCGACGGCCAGCCCATCGCGGTGCATTACGGGCACAACGTGGCGGTCGCGCCGGGTTCCAAGGATGCGCCGTACCGCACGTTCGGTCCCTTGCCCTACGCGTCGCTCGTCGGTGAGCTCATCACCGTCGACCCGAGCGCCATCCTGGCCTCGATCGAGCACGACTTCGCGAAGGTGGCGCGCACCCGCGCGATCGACGCCAAGGACGGCCGCGCCATCCTCGTGCACGTCGTGGATCGCACGGGGGACCGGCGCGCCGCCGGCCGCGCGGAGGAGTCCTTGAGGGAGCTCGCCGAGCTCGCGCGCACGGCGGGGGTGGACGTGGTCGATCGCGTGCTCCAGGTCCGCGATCACATCGACCCGAAGTACGTGATGGGCCGGGGCAAGCTCGACGAGATCGTGCTGCAGGGCATGCAGCTCGACGCGCACGTCCTCATCTTCGATCGCAACCTCGGGCCGGCGCAGGCGGCGGCGATCGCGGCGGTGACGGACCTGAAGGTGATCGACCGCAGCCAGCTGATCCTCGACATCTTCGCGCAGCGGGCGGAGAGCCGCGACGGAAAGCTCCAGGTCGAGCTCGCGCAGATGAAGTACTTGCTGCCGCGCCTGGGGCAGAAGGACGACTCGCTCTCGCGGCTCACCGGCGGCATCGGCGGCCGCGGCCCCGGCGAGACCGTGCTCGAGGTGGGAAAGCGAAGGGCGCGCGAGCGGATCACGCGGCTCGAGAAGCAGCTCGAGACGCTCGCGGTGCAGCGGCGCAACCGCCGTCAGCGACGCAACCGGCGCGAGGTGCCCATCGTGTCGATCGTCGGTTACACCAACGCGGGCAAGAGCACGTTGCTCAACGCGCTGACCGGCAGCGAGACGGTCGCCGAGGACCGGCTCTTCGCCACCCTCGACACCCGCAGCCGGAGGATCCGATTCCCGGAGGAGCGCGAGGTCGTCATCACCGACACGGTCGGCTTCATCCGCGACCTCCCCGCGGATCTCTTCTCGGCGTTCCGCGCGACCTTCGAGGAGGCCGAGGACGCGGACCTGTTGCTGCACGTGGTCGATGCGAGCGACCCGTCGATGGACGATCACATCGACACGACCGAGGCGGTCCTCGGCGAGCTGGGGCTCTCGAAGGTCCCCACGCTCCGGGTGCTGAACAAGTGCGATCGGTTGCCGGCCGGGGAAGCCGAGCGGAAGGCCGCGACGCACGGCGCGGTGGCGGTGGCGGCGATCGACCGCGCGAGCTTCGGCGCGCTGCTCTCGCAGCTCGAAGCGATGCTGTTCCACGGGGCCCCCGCCCCCGCTGTCTCGGGCGAGGGCGACGTGCGCGCACACCGGGATGGACCGCGGCGGAGTCGGGGGGGCTCGGACGACGCCGACGGCAGCGCCGTCGTGCCGCTCCTCGCCGCGCCGGGTGGAGCGGGCGAGGCCCGGGATCCCGACGCGCTGCCCTTCTTCGACGATGCGGCCTTCGACGCGCTGCTCGAAGGACAGCTGCCGGGACGGGCGGCGCCGCGTCGGCCCGCGCGGGTCCGCCCGTGAACGGCCGCGCGTGCCGCCACGGGGGCTGGTAGGCTCGTCCGGTGCTCGACGCCCGCGTGACGCTCCATGTCCTGCTCGACCTGCATCGCATGCTCGCGCGGGAGCACGCGCTCGATGCCCAGCTGCAGCTGGTCGTCCGGGCCGCGCTCTCGCTGCTCGAGGCGGAACACGCGTCGATCCGTGTCCTCGAGGAGACCGGCACCGAGCTGCTCTCGGGGGCCCGCGCCGGGTCGGGCATCGATCACGAGCCGGTGACCTTCGGGCGCGGCCTGGGGATCGCCGGCTGGGTGGTCGATCACGGGGAGCCCGTCCGGCTCGACGAGGTCTCGACCGACCCGCGTTACGTGCCGGTCTCCGGCCAAGGGTTCGAGATCCGCTCGATGCTCGCGGTGCCGCTGACGATCTCGGCGCAGGTCATCGGAGTCCTCAGCGTCACGTCGCGGCATCCCGCGGCGTTCGGCGACGCGCACGAGGACCTCGCGCTGCTGCTCGCCGGTGTCGCCGCGTCCCCCATCGAACGGGCGCGCCTCGAGACGATCGCGCTCGGTGATCCGGCGAGCCGCGCGTTCGGCGCGCGGTATCTCGCTCCGCGTCTCGCGGGAGAGGTGCACCGAGCGCGCGAGGCCGGCACGCCCCTGTCGGTCATCTCGCTCGAGCTCGAGCCGCTCGCGGCGGTGCGCCGCGACGTCGGCCGAACCGCCGCCGATGCGCTCCTGCGGGTGGCCGTCGATCGGATCTTGTCGGCGGTCGCCCCGGCGGGCGTCGTGGTTCGACGGGACGGCGGAGAACTCGTCGTTTTGCTTCCCGGCATGGCCATCGACGACGCGGAGGGCGCGGCCGACGCCATCGCGGAGGCGCTCGCGATGCGGGTGACCGAGCTGGGCGCGGCCGGCGAGTCGATCGACCTCGCCGCGGGCATGGGCGTCGCGGAGTGGAACGGCATGGAGTCGCCGCGGCGGCTCGAGCGGCGGGCCGACGAGGCGATGCGAGCCGCCCGCGCGCGGGGTCCGGGATCGATCGCCGTCTGGGACGGCGCCGAACTCCCAGGCTGACGACGGGACGAACCCCTGAGGGGTGGCGACGGGTCGAGGTGCGCCGTACGTAGAGGCGCAGGGGTGCCTCGATGTCCACGGAAACTTCGACCCACGAGCTCGAGTTCGACGTCGAGGGCATGACGTGCGCGAACTGCGCGCGACGGGTGGAGAAGGTCCTGCGCAAGGTCCAGGGCGTGCAGACGTGCGAGATCGATCTGGTGCGCGAGCGGGCGCGCATCTCGACCGGGCCGGGCGTGTCGATCGCGGCCCTCGAGGAGGCCGTCGCCGCGGCAGGCTACGGTCTACGGCCGCATGAGCGGATCGGGCCCCGCGAGCCCAGGCGCGCGTCGCGTCCCGCCGCGGTCCGCGCGGCCGCGGCCCTCGGCCTCGCGCTCGCCGCGATGGCGTCGTCGATGGTCCCCGGGGCGCCCGGCCGGCCTTGGCTCGAGGTCGTGCTCGCCGGGCTCTGCGTGTTCGGTCCCGGGCTGGGCATCGTGCGCAAGGCCGCGCGCGAGGTGCGGGCGCGGGCGGCCGGAATGGACACGCTGGTCGCCCTCGGCGCGCTGTCGGCGATGGTGAGCGCGGTGGTTCAGGCGGCGGCGTCCGACGGGCGCGTGGGGACCGGCCACGAGGCCTTTCATGGGACGGCCGTGGACCACACCTTCGCCGAGTCGGGCGCGATGATCGTCGCGTTCGTGCTGCTCGGTCGGGCCCTCGAGGAGCGCGCCAAGCGTGCGGCGGGGGACGCGATGCGGGCGCTCGAGTCGCTGGTTCCGGAGACCGCCCGGGTCGTGCGCCACGGCATGGAAGCGACGATCCCGACCTCGGAGCTGCGCGCGGGGGACGAAGTGCGCGTGGGGGCCCACGGTCGGGTCCCGGCGGACGGCACGCTGCTGGGCGAGGACGTCCTGATCGACATGGCGTGGCTGACGGGCGAGAGCACGCCCGTGCTTCGGCGCGTAGGCGAGCGGGTGCTCGCGGGTGCCCTCGCGGCGGGGGCTGCGATGTCGATGCGCGTCGATGCGGTCGGCGAGGGCACCGAGCTCGCGCGGGTCGAGCGGCTCGTGGCCCACGCCCAGGCGTCGAAGGCCCCCATCGTCCGCATGGCCGACCGCGTGAGCGCCGTCTTCGTGCCTGCGATGCTCGGGGTCGCAGGCCTCACCGCGATCGTGCACGGGTTCTGGGGCGCGGGCCTCGACGCGGCGCTCCAGGCGTCGATCACCGTGCTCGTGGTCGCGTGCCCGTGCGCGCTCGGCCTCGCGACGCCGACCGCCGTCACTGTGGCCGTCGGTCGCGCGGCACGGCGCGGGATCCTGGTGCGCGACGCGGCCGCCCTCGAGACCCTCGCGAACGTTCGCATCGTCGCGCTCGACAAGACCGGCACGCTGACCGAAGGGCACCCGACGCTCCTGGCCTCGCTCGCGGTCGAAGGGGACCCCGACCACGCGCTCGCCCGGGCGGCGGCCGTCGAGCGGGAGAGCGAGCACCCGATCGGCGAGGCCCTCGTGAACGCGGCCGTCGCCCGGGGCCTGCCCTCGCTCGAGGCCCGAGGCGTCGTCGCGCGGGCGGGGCAGGGCGTCCGCGGTGAAGTCGACGGAGTGCACGTCGAGGTCACCTCGGTGGACGAGGCCGCGCTCGTGGAGGTCGGCCCTTCGCTGGCGGCCAAGGTCGCAGGCCTCCGTCAGGCCGCAGCGAGCGTCGTCGCGGTGCGCCTCGATGGCCGCATCGCGGCGTTCTTCGCGGTCCGGGACGTCGTCCGGCCGGGGGCCGCGGAGGCCGTGTCGCGACTGCGTGCGCTCGGGCTCGGCGTCCGGATGTGGAGCGGCGACCACGCGGTGGCGGCGCGTGCCGTGGGCTCCGAGCTGGGGATGACGGTCGATGAGGTGAGGGCGGGGCTCTCGCCCGAGGGAAAGGCGGACGCGCTCGCGGCGCTCTCTGGGGTGGGGCCCGTGGCGATGGTCGGAGACGGCGTCAACGATGCGCCGGCGCTCGCGCTCTCCGCGGTCGGCATCGCGATGGGCGGGGGTGCCGCGTCCGCGCGGCAGACGGCGGGCATCACCCTGGTTCATCCCGACCCGCGTTTGATCGCCGAGGCGGTCGCCCTCTCGCGGCGCACGATGCGGATCGTTCGACAGAACCTGGGGTGGGCGTTCGGTTACAACCTCGTGATGGTGCCGCTGGCGGCGACCGGTCAGCTCGAACGGTTCGGCGGGCCGATGCTCGCCTCGGCCGCGATGGCTGGGAGCTCGATCACGGTGGTGCTCAACTCGCTGCGCCTGCGACGGACCCGACTCGAAGCCTCCCGGCCCATGCCCGAGCGCTGACGCGGACGTTTCAGGGGCCGTGAGGGCCGCGGGCGTCGAGCGGCAGGTCCGTGGACGCCCCTTCGGGCACGAGCAGCAATTTGCCGACGACCTTGCCGCCGCGCGATCGAATGTGTGCGGCTTCCGCGTCTGCCAGCGGGAACACCGCCTCGATGCGGGGATCGAGGGCCCCTTCAGCGAGCGCGCGGACCAGGGGCTCGAGCCGCGCCCGCGTGGGGCGGCCGAGCACGGTCCGGACGCTTCGTCGGAACAGCAGGGACGGCACGTCGGAGGGCTGCACCACCACCAGCTCGACGAGGCCGGAGGGCGCGAGCAGTCGGCGGCAAGGCGCGAGCGGATAGACGCCGGTGCCGATCGTGTGCAGCACCAGGTCGAAGGGACCGAGCGCCCGCGCCTGCTCGAGCGCGTCACCGCGGGTGTGATCGATGGCGGTCGCGCCGAGCTGCTCGACGAGCGCGACGTTGCGCGTGGAGCAGACCCCGACGGCGCGCCCTCCGAGCCTCCGCGTGAGCTGCAGCGCCGCGAGGCCGACGCCGCCTGCGGCGCCGAGCACGAGCACCTTCATGCCCGGCGCGAGTTGTCGGTGCTCGTGGAGCGCGATCCACGCGGTGACCGCGGCGACCGGCAGGCACGCGGCCGATTCGTACGTCACCGCGGCGGGAAGCGCGGCGCACTGGTCGGGGCGGACGATGACCTCGTCGGCGTAGCTGCCGTGCTGACCGCGCGAGAAGTCGGTTCCGCCGACCACGCGGGTGCCGGTGGCGAAGGGCCCGGCCACGGGGCCGACCTCGACGACCTCGCCGGCGAAGTCCACGCCCACGACGAAGGGTCCGCGAGGCCCGAGGAGCCGCTGCATGAACCGCAGCGGCCCGCCCTCGCGCATCTTCCAGTCCACCGGGTTCACGCCGATGGCGCGCACGCGAACCCGCATCTCGTCGCCGGCCAGCGCGCGGGAGGGGAGCGTCCGGGCCTCGAGTGGGGTCGAGGCCGAGCGGGAGATCATGGCGCGCATGGGGCGGCAGCGTTCGAGCGGAGAGGCGCATGCGCAAGGGGTCGCGTGGCGCCGTCTTCGTCTCCGGATCGTCCGATCAGGGCCAGGAGGGCGGGCCGGGGCTCGACCGGCCGCGCGTCCGGCTCATCCCCCGACGACGTGTCGGGAGTACGTGTTCTGCAGGTCGTCCTGCACGACGGTCGCCTCGCCCGGCGTGCTGACCACGAGCGGCGATTCGAGCGTGCGGGCCCGGTACTGCCATCCGGCCGGGAGCATGAGGCGCGCGCCGAGTCCGGGCAGGTCGCTCTCGGACAGGCTGGTGTCGACGATCTGCGCGTAGGACTGCATCACGTACACGGAGCCGTCGGGCGCGACGAGCTCGTAGATCTCCGAGCCGGCCCGGAACTCGAACTCCGAGTTGCGCATGATGGTGCGCTCGACGTACGGCATCGCCGACATCGTCCCCGGCGCGATCATCAGCGTGGCCAGCTGTCGCATCTCGAGCATGCCGAAGAGGCGCGGTGAACCCGCCGGCAGCTCGCCCGAGGCACGGTCGATGAGCCAGTGGCGCGGACCGTTCAGCACCGCGGCGGTCGCTCCGAACTCGGTCCGGATGGCCATCGGATCGACCGAGGCCCATGCCGCTTCGGGGCAGTCGTTCAGCCCCTGCGTGCCCCACACCTGGGCCTGGATGGAGCCGCCTTCGAAGAAGGCGAGGAGCACTTCGCAGTAACGGTTGCCGCGCAGGCTCTCGGGGGTCGAGGCGTCCGCCGCGACCGCGGCATCGGGGGTTCCCTCCGCGGTGCTGCCGCAGCCGGCGCCGAACGACGAGACCGCGACCAGACAGGGCGCGGCGCAAAGGCGAAAGACGGATCGGGCGATGGGCATCGAGGTTCCTTCGGGGGCAGGACGGGCACGTTCGCCCGACTCACCGAATCTCGCTGGCGGGCCGGTGCATGTCAACTGACATATTGAGCGCCGCGGGTTGCCCACGGGTGCTACGACTCGCCGCAGGCCGTGCCGATGCCCTCCGCCACTCCGCGCTCTCGACCTCGCCGCGCCGGTCGCCCCTCCGCCGACGTGGGGCCGGTCGCGAGCCGGGCATCGCTGCTCGAGATCGCGGCCCGACAGATCGGGGTGCACGGATTCGCCCGCACGACGTTTCGCGGCATCGCCGCGGAGGCGGGCGTCTCGTACGGCAGCGTGCAGCACCACTTCCCCACCAAGAAGCAGCTGTGGAGCGCGCTCGTCGAGGAGGTGCTCCTGCCGGCGCATCGGGCGTCGAACGCCGTCTCGAGCGAGGACGAGATCCGCCGCGTGTTGACCGAGAGGGTCCGCGCGCGCGTCGAGGCGGCGGTGCTGCGGCCCGGCCTCTCGGCGGCGATCCTGACCGACACCTCGGAGGGCGCGGAGGCCCGTCTCGACGAGCTCGCGTCCGCGTTGCAGGCGGACCGCGCGGCCGAACGTCAGATGCTCCGCACCCTGATCGCCGCGGGTCAGCTGCGCGCGGTGGACGAGGTCGCCGTCGCGGCGGTCCTCGGCGTCGCGCTGACGACGCTCTCGTCCGCGAAGCCCGCGATGGCCGCCCTGCTCGGGCTGGACATGGACGACGCGGCGACGCGCGAGCGCCTCGCCCGGGGGATCGCGGATCTGCTGCTGCACGGGCTCCTGCCGCGCTGAGGGGGCCACGGTCTCGTCGTGCCCGAGGACTCGGGGCGCGCGTCCGCCGAACGCGTCGACGGACGGAACGCAGCCCGGACGTGCTTGCCAGGGCGATGCCGTGCCCCCAGCGGCGACCGACGCGCGGGCCCGTGCCGACGACCCGAGGCGGTCTCGTTCGACCGCTCCACGATCAGGCGTCCTGGCGATGTACGGTGGTGGGTGGAGCGTCGGAGCCCGTCGTTCACCGAGGAGACGGAATGCGTGCAGTGGTCGTGGGGGCCGGGATCGCGGGGCTGATGGCGGGGCGGACGCTTGCTCGGGCCGGGCACGAGGTGATCGTGCTCGACAAGGGCACGTCCGTGGGGGGACGCATGGCGACCCGCCGCATCGGCGAGGCCACGTTCGATCACGGCGCGCAGTTCTTCACCGTCCGCACCGACGCGTTCGCCGCGCACGTGCACGGATGGGTGCAGGCGGGTGCGGTGCAGGTCTGGTGTCGAGGCTTCGACACCGCGGACGGGCACCCGCGTCACGTGGGCACGCGCGGCATGAGCGGCGTCGCCAAGCACGTCGCGTCGGGCCTCGACGTGCGCTGCGGCGTCACGGTGCAATCGGTGTCGCGGGGGCCGGATGGCTGGCGCATCGCGGCCCGCGAGGGGCTCTCGCTCCGGGCCGACGTGCTCGTGGTGACGTGCCCGATTCCCCAGGCCCGCGTGCTTCTCGAGGGCGCGGGCGTGGCCCTGCCGGAGGCGCTCGCCACGCTCGAGTACGACCGGACGCTCGCGCTGCTGGTGCCGCTGCCTGCGAGCGGCGGACCCTTCGTGCTCCCGCCGCCGGGCGGACTGCAGCATCCGGACGCCACGTTCTCGTTCATCGGAGACAACGGCCGCAAGGGGATCTCGTCCGCGCCGGCGCTCACGTTCCACGCGGGGCCCGCGCCGAGCGAGGCCTTGTGGGACGCCTCGACGGAGGTGCAGCTGCAGACGCTGCTCGCCGCGGCCGCGCCCTACCTCGGCACGGCTGTGCCCGTGGGGGCGCAGGTCAAGAAGTGGCGCTACGCGATGCCGCGCGCGGGCTGGCCATCGCCATGCTGGGCGTCGAGCGAGGGCACGCTGGTGCTGGCCGGCGATGCCTTCGCGGGAGCGAAGGTCGAGGGCGCCGCGGGCAGCGGCGAGCACGCGGCCCGCACGCTGCTCGCGTGACGCGTCAGCAACCAGCCAGGACGCGCAGCCGCTCGATCTCGTCGAGAAGGACCGGATCCGACACGTAGGTCTCGAGCACGTCGTCCTCGATGCCGAGCGCGCCGAGATCGCGCGTGCGCTCGAGGAAGAGCCATGCCCGGCCCCACACCGTGAGGATGGCGTCCCGGAAGCACGCGTCGCCGGAGATGCGCGCATACGCGTCGGGGTAGGTGCTCCGGGCCAGGTGCAGGTAGCGCTCGACGTACCACAGGAACGTGAGGATTCCGTCGCGCGCGCTGGTCGACGAGCCGGGGCGGATCTGATCGCTGAACGCGTAGGCGGTCACGAGGGAGTTCACGTACTGGACGGTCTCCTCGAGCAGCAGATTGAAGCCCTGGTCGCCGCTCTCGAACATCGCGTCGTCGGGATCGCCGTTCAGGTAGATGTTCGCGTAGCCATCGCAGCCCCGCTGGCCGGGCGAATCGCACGGAGGCCGCAGGGCCTGATACTCGTCGGTGCGGATGCGGCTGCGCGCGAACGTGTCGCCGCCCCGGGTCGTCGTGTCGCCGCGCTCGCACGCGTAGGTCAGCTCCGACTGGATCAGGTACGTGTTGCGCGGGCCGGTCGAGAGCCGCCCATCGGCGAAGTGACCGCACTCGTGCACGATCGTGTCGAGGCTGCGGAACACGTCGGCGGCCGAGGTCGGCGAGCCCGCGAAGATCACGGAGCAGTCGCCTCCGAAGCGCGTGTCCATGCGGCCGGACGCGACGAGCGAGCCCCCGAACGGATAGCGTCGCGCGAGCGAGGCATCGACGAAGCCGGCCACGTCTCCGCTGAACGCGAGGTCGGCGACCGAGACCGAGAGGTCCGGAGGCGCCTCGGCGTACATGCCGTCGCGGCACGTCGGATCGACGCGGGCGCTCGGGGTCGGAGGCGGTCCGCCGTCTCCCATGTCGAGCACCCCGCCGTCCACGAGGGGCGATGGGCCCTCGCCGCCGCAGCCGACCGACAGCAACACACAACCCACCAGCATCCCGGGAAAGACCTTCGTCATGACCCCGAGGATGCCCAGAATCCGGTCCTTTGTCGTGGGGGCGTTGGCCCGTGTGGGGCGTGCCTCGGGCACGGCGGGAGCGTCGGGCCGCCGGCCCGTGCACCGGGCGCGTCGGCGCGGTAGGAGAGGCCGCCATGAAGTCTTCTCCGCGTCTTGTCTTCGGGCTGTGGTGCGTTCTCGTGGCGCTGGTCGCCTGTGGCGGCGAGGGAACGAGCCTCGACGCGGGGCCGTCGGTCGACGCGGGCGTGCCCTCCGACGCGGGCGTCCTGGTCGACGCGGGCGTGTCCTCCGACGCGGGCGCCCTGGTCGACGCAGGCGTGTCCTCCGACGCAGGCGTGTCCTCCGACGCGGGCGTCCCGGTCGATGCCGGTGAGGTCCGCGATGGGGGCATCGTGGTCGACGCGGGCGTGTCCTCCGACGCGGGGCCGTCGGTCGACGCGGGCGTGTCCTCCGACGCGGGCGCCGTGCTCGGACTCGGTCCGCTCCAGTGCATCGACGCCAGCGACTGCGCCGGCCCCGCCGCGGACTGCAACCGCAGCGCCCCGGGGGGGATCTGCCTGGGGTGCGGGACCGACTCCGATTGCCCCGATGGGACCGCTTGCCTCGTCGGAGCCTGCGTGCGGTCGTGCGATGCCACCACGCCGTGCCACGTGGGGTTCGAGTGCCGCTCGAGCGGACGCTGCGCCTTGCGCTCGTGCAGCGCGACCGCGCCGTGTCCTGTGCCCTACGTGTGCGGCACCGGCGGGCGCTGTGAGCGGCCTGCGTGCGGTCCCGCCACCGGTTGCGCGGCCCCGCTTCTCTGCGACCGCGGCGTGTGCGTCGAGCCCCGCTGAACGCTCGCCGCCCCGACGCGAAACGCGCCCCGCAGGAGGGCGCGTGTCACGGACCGAAGGGCCAGGGGGGTCGACTTCAGGGGCAGGGGCCGTCGACGCAGACGAGCGCGAACGCGCCGGGGTAGGGGCAGCAGCTGGCGAAGTCGCCGAGGCACGCCGTGTCGCAGGGACAGGTCGTGCATCCCGTCGCCGGGCGGTACGGGCGGCAGCGGCCGTTCGAGCACACCTCGTCGACGTCGCACGCGTTGCCGCAGTCGCCGCAGTGCAGGGGGCTCGTGTCGGTGTCGACGCATGCCCCGTCGCATCGCTGCAGCCCCCCACCGCAGTCCCCGACGCACACGCCCATCGAGCACACCGAGCCCGTGCCGCACGTGGTGGTCGGGAGCCCGCAGTGGTCGGGGTCGCTCTGAAGATCCACGCAGTTCCCGCCGCCGATGTCGGTCAGGCCGGGACGGCACACGCAGGCGCCGGCCGTGCAGTACTGGGTGTCGTTGCACCCGGCCCCCGGGGCGCCGCAATTGTTCGGATCGGCGCTCACGTCGACGCAGCGGCCCATCACGCTCACGAGCGGCGCGGGGCAGGTGCACATGCCCGAGATGCAGGTGCCGCCGCCCCGACACGCGGTGTCGCAGGCCCCACAATGCGCGGGGTCGCTCGAGACGTCGGTGCATCCGCTGCCGGGGCAGACCACGAGGCCGGGCGCGCACATGCACGCGCCCATCGAGCAGGTGCCGCCGGCGCCGCACGCGTTGCCGCAGCGCCCGCAGTGGTTGGGGTCGGTCTGCAGTCCGGTGGTGCAGCCGCCCCCGCAATCGGTGGTGGCGCTCGGGCAGGCGCATGCCCCCGAGAGGCAGACCGCGCCCGGGTTGCAGTCCTGGCCGCAGCCGCCGCAGTGGTTGACGTCGGTCGACACGTCGATGCACGTGGCGCCGCCGCAGAGCACCAGGCCCGTGGGGCACGAGCACGTCCCCGCATCGCAGGCCGCGGGGATCCCGCCCGCATCGCTGCCGCCGCCGCCGCCGCCATCCATGCCGGGCGCGCCGGGCCTCGGGCGAGCGCGTCCGCAGGCCGCCTACGGCGCCCGACGCGTGCGGGCCAGGAACGCCGCGGGGCCTTCTCCTTCGGCCGGCCGGAGCGCGCCGCGCTCGGTGTAGAGCGCGCCCACCAGCCGGGCGGGCGTGACGTCGAACGCGGGGTGTCGGCACGGGATCCCGTCCGCCACCAGCGTGACCCCTCCGAGCGTCGCGACCTCGTCGCGGCTTCGTTCCTCGATGGGGATGCTGCGCCCGTCGGGGCAGCGCAGATCGACCGTGCTCCACGGCGCGGCCACGGTGAAGGGCACGCCGTG
Source organism: uncultured Sandaracinus sp. (assembly GCA_903828805.1). Classification (GTDB taxonomy): domain Bacteria; phylum Myxococcota_A; class Polyangia; order Polyangiales; family Sandaracinaceae; genus Sandaracinus. The sequence goes on from CAIKNO010000700.1 coordinate 13,084, forward strand.
CGCGTGCGCGAGCACCGCGAGGCCGTAGGTGCCGATCTTGTTGGCCACGTCCCCGTTCGCCGCGACCCGGTCGGCCCCGACCACCACGAACTGCACCTCGCCCCGCGCCATGAACCACCCCGCCATCGAGTCGGTGACGACCTCGACCGGGATGCCATCGCGGGAGAGCTCGAACGACGTGAGGCGTGCACCCTGCAGATACGGTCGTGTCTCGCAGGCCAGCACCCTGCGGATCTTGCCCGCGGCGTGCGCTGCGCGGATGACGCCGAGCGCGGTGCCGTACCCACCGGTCGCGAGCGCGCCCGCGTTGCAGTGGGTCATGACCGTGGCGCCCTCGGGCACGTCGGCCGCGCCGAGCGCGCCCATCGCGCGGCACGCGGCGACGTCCTCGCGGTGGACAGCCTCGGCCTCGGCGAGCATCGCCCTCGCCCGCGCGCCGGGGTCGAGCGCCGCGACGTCGGCGGCCTTGCGGGCCATCCGCGCGATCGCCCATCCGAGGTTCACCGCCGTGGGGCGCGTGGCATCGAGGCCGCGGCCGCTGATGCCCATCGCCATGAGGAAGCTCGCCGCGGGCCCCGTCTCGAGCGCGGCGCGCTGGGCGAGGGCGTAGGCGGCCGTGATGCCGATCGCCGGCGCGCCCCGCACCACCATCGCCCGGATGGCATGCGCGGCCTCGTCGACCGTGCGGTGGGGGACGTAGCGCTCCTCCCCGGGCAGGAGACGCTGATCGAGCAGCCAGAGCACGGCGTCGGCGGGGTCGTACTCGACGGCGAAGAACGCCGCGCTGCCGGAGAGGGGCGCGCGGGACAGCGGGGGCATCGGCATGGGTGCCGAGCATACCGGCCCAGCCCGCTCAGCGCGCGTCGTCGAACACGCCCCCGCGCGCCTGGTCGCGTTCGATCGACCGGACGAGCGCGCCGAAGCTTCCCTCGCCGAACGCGTGGGAGGGTCGCGCGGTCTGCGCGTCGAAGGAGGCCCGGCGGCCGAGAGTCCATCGACTATGCTCGGTCCGCGCGGAGGTCGAGGTGAGAGCGACGACGTCGGGTTCGGGGGGGTCGCGGGGGTTGCTCTTCGCGTCGGTGTTCATCGCGCTCGTCCCGTGGATGGCGGGCCTTTCGGCGTCCGCGTCGGCGCAGGGGGCCCTCGAGGTCGTCCCGGCCCCGGACGCGGAGGCCGCGCCGTCGGAGGCCGCGCCGTCGGAGGCCGCGCCGTCGGAGGCCGCGCCGTCGGAGGCCGCGCCGTCGGAGGCCGCGCCGTCGGAGGCCGCGCCGTCGGAGGCCGCGCCGTC
>CAIKNO010000701.1 GCA_903828805.1 uncultured Sandaracinus sp.
TACCGGGCGTCGTCCGCGAGCAGCACGCGCTGCACGCCATGCTCGGGGCAGCGCTTCTGCAACCAGACCCGCTCGCCCTCGATCAGCTCCTTGGCGTCCACTCGCCTCAAGCACTCGGAACAGAGCGCGGTGGTCGCGCCGTAGAACAAGTAGTCACGCTCCCGCGGGGCCATCGCGGCATCGTACGCGATGGCCCTCGTCGCGTGCGTTCACTCCGTCTCCGTCCGCCCGACGCGCGATGCATGCGATGCCGCCGCGCGGTGCCCACGGAGTACGCTGCGGCCCATGAAGCGCTTGCTGCTCGCCCTCCTCGCCCCTGCGGCCTGTGCGTCACCCCAGGCGCCGACCCCACGGACCGAGGCCGTCGTGTACGGCACCGACGATCGTCAAGAGCGCTACCGCCTGCCCGCGGGTCCGCTGCGCGCGGTCGCGGACTCGGCCATCGCGGTCGAGATGAGCGCGCGCTCCATCGACGAGAGCGACCCCCGGAACGTGCGGGTGACGTACGGACGAACCCTCGCCGAGGCCCAGGGCTTGTGCCCGGGCGAGCGCTTCGCCGAACAGCCGGAGCCGGGCACGTGCTCGGGCACCCTCATCGACGCGCGGCACCTGCTCACCGCGGCGCACTGCGTCGACGCGACGGCCGACTGCGACGGCTCGCGGGTATGGGTGTTCGGCTACGCCTACGATGCGCCGGGGGTCCTCGCGCCGCTCGACCAGGACGACGTCTACCGCTGCGCGCGCGTCCTCGGATCGGTGGACGACGGCACGGTCGACCACGCCGTCGTGGAATTCGACCGCGACGTCTTGGGCCACACGCCGGCGACGATTCGACCGCTCGCAGGGGCCTTGCCGGTGGGCACGTCGCTCGCGATGGTCGGTCACCCCAACGGCATCCCGATGAAGATCGACGCTGCCGGCACGTGCTCTCGAGCGGCGACCGAACGCTGCGCGCCGACGTGGACGCGTTCGCGGCGAACTCCGGCTCCGGCGTCTTCGACGACGCGGGCCGCCTCGTCGCGCTCCTCGATTCGGGCGCGACGGACTACGTGGCGAGCGGCCCGTGCAACGTGGTGAACGTGCTCGATCCGGCGACGAGCGACGGCGAGGGGCTCACGTACGTCCGACCGGCGATCGAGGCGCTCTGCGCGACGCCGGGGCTCGTGTCCCCGCTCTGCGGCTGCGCGGGTCCGTGCGTCGAGGCCCCACCAGGAGACGCCTGCGCCGACGCGTCGCCTCCACCTTCCGGCGCGGGCACGTGGAGCGCTTCGCTCGTCGGCTTCGCCCCGGACAGCATGGGCTCGTGCGGAGGCCTCGGGCCCGACCGGGTCTACACGCTGGTGCTCGACGCCCCGGCGCGCGTGACCGTCACGGCGCAGGGCGGAGATCCGGTGCTCTATCTCCGCGAAGGCTGCGATGGCGCGGAGCGCGCCTGCAACGACGACGTCGCGCGCGACGACCGCTCGGCCCGCCTCGACGTCTCCCTCGAGGCCGGTTCGTACCGGCTCTTCGTCGACGCCTACGACGGCAGCACCGGCGACGTGACGTTGACCCTCACGGTGACGCCGCGGTCGAGCGACGCAGGCCCTTCCGCGGCGGATTCGGGCACCGCCACGGCCGACGACGCGGGGATGCCACGCCCCTCGAGGGACGCCGCGACCACGCCGGTGGTCACCGATGGCGGGCCCGCGAGGCCCCCCTCGACGGACGCGGGCTGCGCGTGCCGCGTCCCGTCGCCCTCGGGTCGGCCGACCCCGCCATGGACCGCGGCCGCGCTCGTCGGCCTCCTCGCCGCCGCTCAGCGGGTCCGGCGGCGGGCCCGGCGCAGGGCCACGCACCCGAAGACCAGCGCGAGGATCGACGCACCCGAGCGCGGGTGAGACGCGCCGACCGCGCGGCAGCCGCAGCTGGTCGACGCGCGGGTTCGACGGCGACCGCCATCGGCCTCCTCCGCACCGCCCGCGTCCTGGTCGGACACGCTGCTGCCGCCGTCCTCTCCGGGCGTCACGAAGCCCCCGTCGAAGCCCGGCATCGGCGCACCCGCATCGGGACGCTCGGCGTCGATGCACGCACCGCCCGCGCAGCGCTGACCAGCAGGGCACACCGCACCCGTGCACGCATCGACGCAGGCCCCGTCCACGCACGACGTGCCGAGCGCGCAGGACACGCCCGCGCACGCCGAGGCGACGCAGCGCCCATCGGGCTCGCACGTCTCGCCGGTGTCGCACGGGCGGCACGGGCAGCGGGTCTGGCACGCGCCCTCCTCGCACACCGCGTCCCCGTCGCACACGATCCCCGCGCAGCGCGGCGCGCAGCGCCCGGCGCGGCACTCCTGCCCGAGCGGGCACGTCACGCCGTCACACGCGCCGACACACGCGCCGCCCCGGCATCGCTGGCCGGCCGTGCAGCGGACCGACGCGCACGCCTCCTCGACGCAGAGGCCCGACGCCGCGTTGCACGAGAAGCCGGAGGGACAGCCGCCCTCGAAGCAGCCGTCGGTGCACACCCCGGTGTCGCAGACCTGCAGCGTGCCGCAGTCGAGCCGCGCGATGCCGCCGCCCGCCACGTCGTCCACCGCGCCGTTGCAGTCGTTGTCGAGGGCATCGCAGCGCTCCGGACCCGCGCCCGCGAGAGGCACGCAGGACGTGCCGCCGCCGACGCATTGCGTCCGTCCCTCCGCGCACACGCCGCGCGCGCCGGGGACCGTGCACGGGTCCCCCGCGTCGGGGCAGAGCACCACGCCGTCGCGCACCGAGAAGCGCCACACGCCGCGGTCTCCGACGTTCGACTCCATGCAGAGCTTCCGCGCGATGCCGGGATCCCGAGAGCCCGGGATCATGACGAAATCCCTGGAATTTCCCGCGTCGAAGCCCGACTGGGCCTCGGTGCATCCGCCCATGGTCAGGGGCGGGAACGCGGGCGGGCAGATCCTCGTCGCGAAGCCGCCGGCGCCCCCCGAGGCGTCCCCGACCTCCCACTCGCAACGGTTGAATCGGAACTCGACGTCGAAGTTCGTGTCCGCGCCCGGCGCGCCTCCGCACACCGGATCCGGCGTCGCCGCGGTGAGCACCAGCTGGAACGCCATCCGGTGATCCTTGTGGCGCTTGTAGTACCCCACGCGGTCCCACGTCACGACGATCCGGCCCGGCGCGAGCGACCACCACACCATGTCGTCGGCGTTCGGCTGGCCGGCGCACGTGAGCGAGCCGTCCCCGCCGCCATCCGCGCCGTCGAGGGTCGAGTCCGGCGTCGAGTCCGCGCGGCGGATGTCCACGTCCGCCCAGAACGGCGCGATCATCGGCTGCGAGGCCACCGGGAACGGGTTCGCGGTGTACGCGGGCAGCGCCCGGTTGAACGTGATGTTGCCGTTCGTGTTCACGAAGAGCGTGGTGTACGTCCCACCGAAGAAACGCAGGCCCGTCGGGAACGCCGCGCGGATGTCCACCGAGCGCGACGAACCGTCGTCGTTGCGCGAGAGGCACGAGCTCGTGTCGCCATACCCGGCCGGACCTCCGAGCCCGGTGACGAGCGTGGCCTGGGCGTGCACGGGGGCCGGCGCGAGCGCGGGGATGCCGAGCGTGAGGGCCGCGAGGATCGCGGCGAGCGAACGATGACGGACCATGGCGACTCCTGCAGGGCGGTGCCTGCCTGCGCGGGACGGCCGCGCCACCGCAGGAGTGACAGCAAACGACCCCGCCGGGCAAGGGGCCCGCGCGCGGACGCCCTCGATTCCCACGGCGGGGCCCCGCGCTCACTCGTCGTCGGCGCGCAGCTTCGCGAGCACCGAGAGGTCCTCGAGCGTCGTCATGTCGCCCTTCACCTCGCCGCCCGACGCGACCTCCTTCAGCAGGCGCCGCATGATCTTGCCGCTGCGCGTCTTGGGGAGCGTGTCGGTGAACCGGATGTCGTCGGGCCGGGCGAACTTGCCGATCTCCTGCGCGACGTGCTCGAGCAGCAGCGCCTTCAGTTCCTTGGTCGGCAGCTCGCCCGCCTTGACCGTCACGAACGCCACCAGCGCCTGTCCCTTGAGCGCATCCGGCCGGCCGACGACCGCAGCCTCGGCGACGCTCCGGTGCGCGACGAGGGCGCTCTCGACCTCGGCCGTGCCGAGCCGGTGGCCGGCGACGTTCACGACGTCGTCGACGCGGCCCATCACCCAGAAGTACCCGTCCTCGTCGCGGCGCGCGCCGTCGCCCGTGAAGTAGAGCCCGGGGAAGCGCGACCAGTACGTGTCGGCGAAGCGCTGGTCGTCGCCCCACACCGTCCGCATCATCGACGGCCAGGGGCGGTCGACGACGAGCAGCCCGCCCTCGTTCGGGCCGGCCTCCGTCCCGTCCTCGCGGAGCACCTTCGCGGAGACGCCGAAGAAGGGCACGCAGCACGAGCCAGGCTTGGTCGCGATCGCGCCCGGCAGCGGGGTCATCATCATCGCGCCGGTCTCGGTCTGCCACCACGTGTCGACGATCGGGCAGCGCTCGTTCCCGATGACGCGGCGGTACCACATCCACGCCTCGGGGTTGATCGGCTCGCCCACCGTGCCGAGCAGCCGGAGCGAGGAGAGGTCGTGCGCCATCGGGTAGCGGTCGCCCCACTTCACGAAGGCGCGGATCGCGGTGGGCGCGGTGTAGAGGATCGAGACCCCGTGCCGCTCGATGATCGACCAGAAGCGCCCCGGATCGGGGTGGTTCGGCGCGCCCTCGTAGAGCATGCACGTCGCGCCGTTCGCGAGCGGACCGTACGCGATGTAGCTGTGTCCGGTGACCCAGCCGACGTCCGCCGTGCACCAGTACGTGTCGTTCGGCTGCAGGTCGAAGACGTAGCGGGAGGTGGCGTAGGTGCCGACCATGTAGCCGCCGGTCGTGTGCAGCACGCCCTTGGGTTTGCCGGTCGTGCCCGAGGTGTAGAGGATGAAGAGAGGATGCTCGGCGTCGAGCTGCGCGGCCTCGTGCTTGGCCGACACGGACTCGATGACGTCGTGCCAGAAATGGTCGCGTCCCGGCTCCATCGCCACCGGGTTGCCGGTGCGGCGCAGGACCACCGTGTGCCGGACGCCCGGCGTCTCCGCGAGCGCGCGGTCGACGTTCTCCTTGAGCGGCACGACCTGTCCGCGGCGCCACGCGCCGTCCTGCGTCACGACGACCTTCGCCTGCGCGTCGTTGACCCGGTCGCGCACCGCCTCGGCCGCGAACCCACCGAAGATGACGGTGTGCACCGCGCCGATGCGGGCGCAGGCGAGCATCGCGATGACCGCCTCCGGCACCATGCCCATGTAGATGGCGACGCGGTCGCCCTTCTCGACGCCGAGCTTGCCGAGCACGTTCGAGAACCGGCAGACCTCGCGGTGCAGCTGCCGGTAGGTGAGCACCTGCACGTCGCCGGGCTCGCCCTCGAAGATGAGCGCGGCCTTGTTGGGGCCGGCGAGGCCCGAGGCCGAGGGCCCGAGGTGCCGGTCGAGGCAGTTGTAGGCGAGGTTCGTGGTGCCATCGGCGAACCACTTTGCGTGCGGCGCGCCCGACCAATCGAGCCCCTGCGTCGGCGCGCGGAACCAGTGCAGCTCCCGTGCGAGCTCGAGCCAGAACCCATCGGGGTCCTCGAGGCTGCGCCGGTGCATCTCGTCATAGGCCTGCCGGGTGCCGACCCGCGCGTCCCTCGCGAAGTCGGCTTGCGGTGGGAACACACGCGACTCGCGCGACACGCTCTCGATCGATGCCTGACTCATGCGCTCGGCCTCCCTTGGCTCGGGCGCGAGTGTAGGCTGGCCGGAGGTCCGGGCTCAACGGCGCGATGCGCGCCGGGACCTTCGCACGCCGAGGGCGGCCGTGAGACCCAGGACCCCGAGCCAGACGGCGGGCCCACGCCCGCGTCCAGCCGCCGCGCAGCGGCATCCGCCGCCGCCGGCAAAACGGGTGAGAGGCGCGCTGGGCGTGCTGCCGTCGATGGACGTGGCCCCGTCGAGCGCCGCCGCATCGCCCGAGGCCTCGCCCCCATCGAGCGCGAGGCCGCCCGCGTCTAGCGGCAGA
>CAIKNO010000702.1 GCA_903828805.1 uncultured Sandaracinus sp.
CTCCACGATCTCTCCGGCGAGCGGCGCGAAGAGCTCGCTGACCGTCTTGACGGACTCGATGTCGCCGAAGTGCCCGTGGTCCGCCAGCTTGGCGCCGACCTTCGGGAGGTCCACCAGCGTCACGTCGCCGAGCTGGTCGACGGCATACTGCGTGATGCCCACGCGCACGAGGCCGTCGGCCTCGACGCGCGCCCACTCGTGATCCTTCGTGTACAGGAGTTCGGACGGGTACTTCGACATGGGCTCTGACCTCTCGGTTCGGGGCGTTCAGCTCGCCGTGCGCTTGTAGAAGGGAGTCTTGACGACGACGGCCTCGACGGCCTTCCCGCGGATCTCGATGCCGATCCGCGTCCCCACCGCCGCGAGGGCGGCCGGGACGTAGCCGAGCCCGATGTTCTTGTCGAGGGTGGGGGCGGGCGAGCCGCTCGTGACCACGCCGACCGCGGGGCCGGGCACGTCGGAGGTCTCGAAGCCCTCGGTCGGCCACGCGACGATGGGGTAGCCGTGGCGCGCGATGCCGCGGCCGACGACCTCGAACCCGACCATCTTGCGGGCGAGCCCCGCGGCGCGGAAGGCCTCGAGCGCGGCCTTGCCCACGAAGTCGCGCGGCTTGTCGAGCTTGACCACCCAGGCGAGACCGGCCTCGAGCGGGTGGGTCGTCTCGTCGATCTCGTTGCCGTAGAGCGAGAGCCGACCCTCGAGCCGCAGCGTGTCGCGCGCGCCGAGGCCGGCGGGCTGCAACCCCAGGGGCGTGCCGGCCTCGAGCAGGGCGCGCCAGAGCGCCACGGCGTGCTCGTTCTCGGTGAACAGCTCGAACCCGTCCTCCGCGGTGTAGCCGGTGCGCGCGGCGATCACCGGCACGCCGGCGACCGTGGCCTCGGCGATGAAGAACGAACCGAGCGCGAGGATCGCAGGATCGGCGCCCGCCGCGCGCATCACGTCGATGGCCCGGGGACCTTGGAGGGCGATGAGCGCGTAGCGGTCCGAGGCGTCCTCGAACGCGAGCTCGCCCGACGCGACGGCCGCGGCCGCGGCCGCGCCGACGTGGGCGGCGATCTTGTCGCGGTTCGACGCGTTGCAGACGATGAGAAACTTCTGCGCGCCCCTGCGGTAGACGATGAGGTCGTCGAGGATCGTGCCCGCGTCGTTGCAGGCCACGCAGTAGACCGCCTTGCCCTCGGGCAGCTTCGTGAGGTCGGCGGACACGAGGCCGTCGATGACCGCTTCGGCCGCGGGGCCCTCGAGCAGCAGCTCGCCCATGTGCGAGACGTCGAAGAGGCCCGCGGCCTTCCGGACGGCGTGGTGCTCGACCACCAGACCGGCGTACTGCACCGGCATCTCCCATCCCGCGAAGGGAACGATGCGGGCGGAGAGGGCGCGGTGTTCGTCGTGGAGGGGGGTGCGTCGCAGGCTCATGGGGACGGCACGGTACCGGCGTCGCCTCGACGCTTCAAGCATCGTGAGGCAACGCGGCGATGCGTGCTGCCGATGCGCGGCCCCGATGGAAACCTTGGTGCTGTTGTTTCGAGGCGAGGCGCTGCGGACGTTCGAGCTCGGTGAGCGGGGGCTCGAGGTCGGCAGCGGCCCGGGGTGCGACATCGTGGTGCACGACGCGGCCCTTCCCGAGCGGCTCCTGCTCGTCGCGCGTCGAGGCGGGGAAGTGGTCGTGTTCACCCATGGCGCCGAGGCCGGCCGCGCCCGCCCGAGGGTGCTCAGCCCCGGAGCGCCGCTCCCCCTCGGTGCACGGTACGCGCTGGCACGGGCGCAGGACGCGCCTCTGCGAGGGGCCGGTCGCGACGGACGCACCGAGCCCATCGCGCTCCGGGTCGAGGACGATCCCGCGGCGCTCTCGCTCGTCGTGGGGCGCGGCCCCGAGGCGCGGCGCGTCCGGCTCGGGGCGCGGCCGTGCACCATCGGGAGCGCGCCGGACTGCGACCTCGTCCTCGTCGACCGCGCGGTCAGCGCCCAGCATTGTCGGCTCGAGCCCGGCGACACGGAGGCGCGGGTGAGAGACCTGGGGAGCCGAAACGGGACCTACGTGGACGGCGTGCGCGCGTTCGTCGCGTCGATCACGCCCGGGACGCGTCTGCGGATCGGTCGCACGGAGCTGCTCGCGGTCGCGGGCGCCGCGCCGTGGGAGTCGAGGAGCGACGGACTCGTGGCCGCGAGCCCGTCGATGATCGAGCTGCTCGGGCGGGTCGAGCGCCACGCGCGGCTCCCGTTCCCGGTGCTGATCGTGGGCGAGACGGGCAGCGGGAAGGAGGGCATCGCGCGCGCACTGCACGACCGCGGGCCACGGCGCGACAAGCCGTTCGTCGCGGTCAACGCCGGCGCGGTCTCCCGCGACCTCGTCGAGAGCGAACTGTTCGGCCACGAGCGCGGGGCGTTCACCGGGGCCCTCGGCATTCGACGCGGCGTGTTCGAGCAGGCCGACGGGGGCACGCTCTTTCTCGACGAGGTCGGCGAGCTGCCCGCGGACCTGCAGGCGCGGCTGCTCCGCGTGCTCGAGACCGGCGAGGTCCGACGCGTCGGGGCCGAGCGCTCGGTGACGGTCGACGTCCGCCTGGTCACCGCGACGCACCGGGACCTGCGCGCGATGACGGCGGGCGGCGGGTTCCGGAAGGACCTCTACTACCGCGTGGCGCAGCTGATCCTGGAGGTGCCACCGCTGCGCGCGCGCCCCGAGGATGTCCGGGCGCTGACCCTCCACTTCGTGGCGCGCCTGCAGCACGCGGTCGGCACGTGCGCCCTCGCGGAGGCCGCGTTCAGGCCGCTGCTGGCCCATCGATGGCCGGGCAACGTCCGCGAGCTGCGCAACGTCCTTCACGCCGCCGCCGCCGGCGCGTCGGGCTTCATCGACGTGGCGGACATCGAGGCCGCCATCGCCCAGCTCTCGGGCCCTGGGGCGGATCTCGAGACGCGGCGCGAGCGGTCGGAGGACGCGGTCGGACGGCACGGCGGCAACGTGACCGCCACCGCACGCGCGCTGGGCATCCCCCGCTCGACGTTGAGGGACAGGCTCCGCAAAGGCGAATGAGGCCGGCGCGTCAGCCGGTGCCGGCCGGCGCCTCTTGCGCCCTGGTGACCAGGATGCCCGCCCCGAGCACCATGCCGGCCCCGGTGACGGCGAGCCCCCCGAGCGGCTCGCCCCACAGCGCCCAGCCGATGGCACACGCGACGAGCGGCTCGAGGAACGCGAGGACGGCGGCGCGCGCCGAGCCGATCACCATCAGCCCGCGCGCGAAGGCGACGTTGCCGCCGACCCCGAGGAGCGCCGCGCCGCCGGCGAGCCATGCGAGATCGGAGACCGCGACGGACGTGGCCTGGCCGAGCGCGAGCGGGGACAGCAGCAGCGCGGAGCCCGCCGCGTGCAGGCCCATCGTGCGGAACGCGCCGAGCCGAGGGGTGAGCCTTCGGGCGAGGAAGATGTTGCCCGCGTAGGCGAGCGCGCTCGTCGAGCCGAGCGCCGCGCCGAGGACCACGTCGCCCCGCTCGCCCCCCGACGCCCAGGGCCGCAGCACGAGCACGATGCCCGCCAGCGCGAGCAGGGCGCCCTTCGGGGCGACCGGGTTCCGCTGCCCGTCGACGTAGGGCGCCGCGAGCGCGACGAAGAGCGGGGCGAGCGAGTGCGTCAGCACCGCGACCGCGACCGAGGTCGTGTCCATCGCCGCGAAGAACGTGCCGACGTTCACCGCATCGAGGACCGAGAACGCGGCGAGCAGCCCGAGCGTCCGGCGGTCCCATCGCGGCGCGGGATCGAGCCGGAAGAACGGCACGCTGAACAGCGCCACCATCACGAAGACGAGGGTCGAGCACACCACGGGCGGCAGGCCGACGGGGCGGAGAAACACGCTCCACGAGCCCCACGCGCACGCCGCGAGCGCCACCAGCAGCGCGCCGCGGGTCGCCGGGGTGCCCGATCCGTTCAAGGGGCGGTTCCCGTCGGTTGCGCGCCGGCCGCGGGCCCGTCGACGTCGGCGTGCTCCTCGATGGGCGGCCCGATCGTGGGATCACCCTCTGCGCGCACGAGCGTCGCGTCGAAGAGACGCTCGAAATGTCGCTCGCACGCGTCCATCACCGATTCCATCGTCACCGGCACGTCGAGCTCCAAGCGCAGCGAGGTGACGCCCTTGTCGCGGATCCCGCACGGCACGATCAACGCGAAGTGCGCGAGGTCGGTCGCGACGTTCAGCGCGAAGCCGTGCATCGTCACCCAGCGGCTGATGCGGACCCCGACGGCGCCGATCTTCCGGTCGCCCATCGCTTCGCTGCGCAGCCACGTGCCGTTGAGGCCGTCGATGCGTTCGGCATGGAGCCCGTGGTCCGCGCAGAGCTGGATCATCAGCTCCTCGAGGTCGCGCACGTAACGCCGTACGTCCTGGCGCTCGGGCGACAGGTCGAGGATCGGGTAGCCGACGAGCTGTCCGGGGCCGTGGTAGGTGACGTCGCCGCCCCGACCCGTCTCGTGCAGGTCGACCCCGCGCGCGGCCAGCTGCTCGCGGGCGTGCAGGACGTTGCCGACCTTGGCGGCGCGGCCGAGGGTGATGACGGGCTCGTGCTCGACGAGCAAGAGCAGGTCGCCCACGCGGCCCGCGATCCGCGCTTCCTGCAGGCGCTGCTGGAGGGCGTGGACCTCGTCGTAGCGACGTCGGCCGAGCCGATGGACGGTGACCGTTCGGTGCATGGGGGCGTGTCTTGGTCCGGTCCGTGCGTCGGTGCCAGGCACGGGCGGACCCCCGGGTCGCCCAGGGTCGCCTCGGGCACGAATCGCCGCGGGTGGCGCTGTCCCACGGGCCCGTTCCGGGCCAGACTGCGCATGGCTGTCCGTGCCCGCGTTGCTCCGCCTGTTCTGGCTGTCGATGACCGTCCTGTGGGGGGCAGGGTGCGGCGCGCCCGTCGAGGGCGGGGCCGCGCTCGCGGAGGGCGCCCTCGGGGCGTGCCTGAACACCGAGATCGCGTGCGTGACCGACGCCGACTGCGCGCAGCCGTGCGGGGTCGGGACGTGCGACGCGAGCCTCGGAAATCGTTGCAGGATCTGCGCGCAGGACCCGGGCGTGACGTGCCGCGCGTCGGTCGGCGTGTGCGACGCCGCGGAGGTCTGCGATGGGATCGCGTTCACGTGTCCTGTCGACCGATTCGCCACCACGGGGACGGCGTGCCGCGCGGCCGCTCCGGGCGGCTGCGATGTCGCGGAGTTCTGCTCGGGCACCGCGGCGTCGTGTCCCTCGGACGGATTCGTGGCGTCCGGGACCGAGTGCCGTGCATCCGCCGGTGCGTGCGACGTCGCGGAGGTCTGTTCGGGCACGGGCGCGTCGTGCCCGGTCGACGGACGCCGGGCCCCGGGGACCGAGTGTCGGGCGGCCGGTGTGGGGGGATGCGATCCCGCCGAGGTCTGCGACGGCGCGGCCGTGACCTGCCCCGCCAATGGGCTCTCCCCGGCGGGGACCACGTGCCGCGCATCCGCCGGCGCATGCGACCGCGCCGAGTCGTGCACCGGCGCGTCGGCCGTCTGTCCGACCGACGGGTACCTGCCGTCGTCGACCTCGTGCCGCCCGAGCGCCGGGGTGTGTGACCGCGCCGAGACGTGCACGGGCTCGAGCGCCGCCTGCCCCTCCGATGGGTTCCTCGCCGCGTCGATCACCTGCCGCGCCGCGGCTGGTGCGTGCGATGCCGCCGAACTGTGCACGGGCACGGCCGCTGCGTGCCCGGGCGATGCGCGGGTCGCGACGGGCACGGTGTGCCGGGTGGCCGCGGCGGGGGGCTGCGACGTCGCGGAGTCGTGCGACGGGGTGCAGGCCGCGTGCCCTCCGAACCTGCTCGCCGCGGCGGGCACCGCGTGCCGTGCCGCTGCGGGCGTGTGCGACGTCGCGGACACCTGCTCGGGGACGTCGGCCACCTGCACGGACGCGCGCGCGCCCGCGGGCACGGCGTGTCGCCCGAGCGCCGGGGACTGCGATCCGGCCGAGGTGTGCAGCGGGGTGGCCGTGACGTGTCCCGCCGACACCCTGCGAAGCGCGTCCACCGTGTGCCGGGCATCGGCCGGGGCCTGCGACCGCGCGGAGTCCTGCACGGGGCTCGGCCCGGTCTGCCCCACGGACCAGCCCGCGGTCGCGGGCACCGTGTGTCGCGCGGCCGCCGGAGCGTGCGATGCGGCGGAGGTCTGTGACGGCGCGGCCATGACCTGTCCGAGCGACGCGCTCTTCGCGGCGGGCGCCGTGTGTCGGGCGTCGGCGGGCGCGTGCGACCCCGTCGCCGAGGTGTGCTCGGGCACCTCGTCGTCGTGTCCCGCCGACGCGCTCTCGCCGGCCGGTACCGAGTGTCGTGCGTCGGCCGGCGGGTGCGACCTCGCCGAGGTCTGCACGGGCTCGGCGGGCGCATGCCCGCCGGATCGTCTCGCGTCGGCCGGCTTCTCGTGCCGGCCCGCGGCCCCCGGTGGATGCGACGTCGCGGAGCTCTGCTCGGGGAGCACGTCGGCGTGTCCGACGGACGCGTTCCGGCCCTCCAGCTTCTCGTGCCGCGCCTCGACCGGGGTGTGCGATCCGGCCGAGACGTGCGGCGGGTCGAGCGCGGAGTGCCCGGTCGACGCGCGGGCGGCGGCCGGGGTCGTGTGCCGCGCGGCGGTCGCAGGCGGATGCGACGTCGCCGAGGCGTGCGATGGCGCGGCCGCGGCGTGTCCGCTCGACACGTTCGCCAGCGCGGGCACGGCGTGCCGCGCGGCCGCGGGACCATGCGACCGGGCGGACGTGTGCACCGGGACCTCGTCCGCGTGCACCGACACGCGCCAGCTCGCGGGCACCGTGTGTCGCCCGAGCGGGGGCGCCTGCGATGCGGCCGAGGTGTGCAGTGGCGCCTCGAACGCGTGCCCCGCGGATGTCTTCAGCCCGGGCACGACCGTCTGCCGTGCGTCTGCGGGCGGTTGCGACGTGGCCGAGCGGTGCACGGGCACGGCCTCGTCGTGTCCGGCCGACGCGCGCTCGCCGTCGGGCTTCGTCTGCCGCGCGAGCGCGGGCTCGTGCGACGTGCCGGAGCAGTGCGACGGTGCGGCCGCGTCGTGTCCGGCGGACGCGTTCGCGCCCGCGCTCACGACGTGCCGTGCCCTCGCAGGGGTGTGCGATCTCGCGGCGGAGACGTGCTCCGGGACCTCGGCCTCGTGCCCTGCCGACACCTTCGCCGTCGCGGGCACGGTGTGCCGGGCGACGGTCGGTCCGTGTGACCGGCTCGAGGCCTGCACGGGGGTGTCCGGGGCTTGCCCGGCGGACGGGTTCGTGTCGGCCGCGACGGTCTGCCGACCGGCCGCGGGTGCCTGCGATCGAGCGGAGAACTGTTCGGGTTCTGCCGCGGCATGCCCCTCCGACGCGTTCCTTCCGGCCATGACGACGTGCCGCGCGGCCGATGCCCCGTGCGATGCGCCCGAGCGCTGCACCGGCTCGTCGATCGACTGCCCCGCCTCGACCGGTGCGGTGCTGGCGTCGGGCACCGTGTGCCGCGCCGCGGTGGCGGGGGGCTGCGACGTCGCGGAGGTCTGCAACGGGGCGGTCTCGTCGTGTCCGTCCGATGCGTTCGCGGCCGTGGGGACGGTGTGCCGCGCGGCCGTCGCAGGGGGATGCGATGCCGCCGACGTCTGCGCGGGCGACAGCGCGACGTGCATCGTCCGCTTCGCGTCCGCCGGCACGGTGTGCCGCGCGCCGCTCGGTCCTTGCGACGTCGCGGAGGCGTGCAGCGGGGCCTCGACCGCGTGCCCGGCGAACCTGCGGGCACCGTCGGGCACGGTGTGCCGGGCGAGCGCGGGCGCGTGCGATCCCGCGGAGGTGTGCCTCGGCGGCGGCGACGCGTGCCCGAGCGACGCGCGCGCGGGGTCCGGCACGACGTGCCGCCCCGCGGCCGGCGCCTGCGACCGCGCCGAGGTGTGCTCGGGCCTCGTCGTCGATTGCCCCGTCGACACGCTGCAGCCGGCGGGCACGTCGTGCCGTGCCGTAGCGGGCACGTGCGACGTCGTCGAGTCGTGCGACGGCGCTTCGACACTGTGCCCGGCCGATGCGCTGACCCCCGCGGGCACGGCGTGCCGGTCGGCGGTCGCGGCGTGCGACGCGGTCGAGGCCTGCACCGGCGCGACCGCGCTCTGCCCTGCCGATGGGCTCTCGCCCGCAGGCACCGTGTGCCGTCCCGCAGGCGGCGCGTGCGACCGCGCAGAGTCGTGCAGCGGCACGGCGCTGGTGTGTCCGGCCGACGTCCTTGCGCCGGAGGGCAGCGCCTGCGACCCCGACGCCGACGTGTGCACGGGCGTCTCGGTGTGCGCGTCGGGGACGTGCACGGCCGCGAGCCCCGCGCTCGACTGCGACGATCGAAACCCGTGCACCGCCGACCTCTGCGATGCCGTCACCGGCTGCGGACACACCCCGGTCGCGAACGGGACGGCCTGCGACGACGGTCTCTACTGCACCGTGTCCGACACCTGCCGGGCGGGGGTGTGCGCGGGGGCGCCCCGGAGCTGCGGCGCCGCGCCCGAGGCGTGTCAGGTGCTCGAGTGCGACGAGGTCGCCGCGGCCTGCGTGACCGTGCCGAACCCCGACGGCACCGCGTGCGTGGACCGCAGCAGCAAGCCCCACGTGATGGTGATCCTCGACACGAGCGGCACGATGCAGGCCGCGACGGGACCTGGCACCAACCGCTGCGGCACCGAGCACACCCGCATGGCGGATGCCAAGTGCGTGGTGTCCCGCGTCGTCTCCAGCTTCGGCGACATCGTGTTCGGGCTCGAGCGATTCCGGCAGAGCACGTCGGGCACCTGCGGCGGCGCGTGCCCGTCGTGCGGCACCGGCCTGTGCCCCTCGACGTGCTCGAGCTGCAGCGCCGTCAGTCTGAACTGCAGCGCGTGCGAGCCGGGCGCACCGACCGGCGCGGGCGGCTGCCCCGAGGGCGGCGGCTCGGCCGATCAGGGCGAGGTGCTGACGCCGATGGTCGAGGACAATCAGGCCGCGCTGGCCCGCTGGGTCGACGGGCGCTGCGACACGTGCTCGCGGCTCGGCAGCAACCCCGAGCTCGCCGCCTCGCTCGACGTGTACACGCCGCTCGCCGGCTCGCTGCGCGGAGCGCGCCGGTACCTCGAGGGCGGCGATCCGAGCTTCCCTTCGCCGGTCGATCCGACGCGCTCGTGCACGCCGTACTACGTCGTCCTGGTGACCGACGGGACCGAGGCGTGCACGTCGTACGACGACGCCCTCGCGGCCGCGCGCGAGCTGAGAACGACCACCGTCGCGGGGGCCGCCGCGCCGCTCGACGTGCGGACCTACACGATCGGGGTGGGCGTGACGGCGGGCTCGACGAACGGCGCGCGCCTGCAAGACCTCGCCCGCGCCGGTGGGACCGAGCCCATCTTCGTCGACGGCGAGGAGGCCCTCTCGCTCGCGCTCAGCGGCATCCTCGAGGACTCGCTGCTCGTCGAGCTCTGCAACGGCGGCGACGACGACTGCGATGGCCGCATCGACGAGGGCTTCGCGCGCTACTGCGATCGCCCCGGCGGGGTCGTCACGGCCACGCTCTGCGCTGATCCCGGCGACCCATGCGACGGGGTCGACGACAACTGCGCGGGGGGGATCGCCGACGAGGTGCGCAACGCGTGCGGCCTCTGCGGAGCGCTTCCGTCCGAGACGTGCAACCGGCTCGACGACGACTGCGACGGCCGCCTGGACGAAGCGCCGGCGGACTGCGCCTGCGTGGCCGAGCCCGAGATCTGCGACGGCCGGGACAACGACTGTGACGGTGCGGTGGACGACGGGCTCTCCCGGCCCTGCGGGTCGGGGGTCGGCGCGTGCACCCGGGGCGAGGAGGTCTGCGCGGCTGGCGCCTGGACCGGTTGCACCGCGATCTCGCCGGTGCCGGAGACGTGCGATGGCGTCGACAACGACTGCGACGGCGTCGTCGACGGGCTCTCGCGTCCGTGTGGTCCCGCGCCGGTCGGGCTCTGCGCCCGCGGGGTCGAGGTGTGCTTCGGCGGCGCGTACGGCGCGTGCACCGGCC
>CAIKNO010000703.1 GCA_903828805.1 uncultured Sandaracinus sp.
GCTTCAGCGGCGGCCTGTGCGGCGTCTGCTTCAGCGGCGGCCTGTGCGGCGTCTGCTTCAGCGGCGGCCTGTGCGGCGTCTGCTTCAGCGGCGGCCTGTGCGGCGTCTGCTTCAGCGGCGTCCGCGCCGGACCCGGTGCCCGCGTACCGTGACGTCAGCCACTCCGCCAGCGGGGGCGGGGCCGGCCGGCGGTTCTCGGCGATCCGACCGAGCAGCGCCTGGAGCGACTCGACGGTGCTCATCGTCCGGCCTCCGGCGCGGCGAGACGGCGGACGAGCGAGGGCACGTCTTCCCCGTCGCGCGCCCAGTTCCAGACATCCTCCGCGACCTCGGGGTCGACCAGCAGGAATTTCCCGGTCGAATCGACGGGCACGCACGCGACTTCGCGCTTCGACAGCGAGGAGAAGAGACCCCCGAGCAGCGCGGCGACCGCGAGCTGGTCGTCGTCGAGCGCAGGCAGACCCTCGAGGCGCGCGAGCAGCGCGTCGCCCCAGCGCTCCAAGTGCAGGCGACCCCAGCCGCACATCGAGATCATCGCGGCGGCATGCCCGAGCACCGCCTCGGGCGATGCGTCCGCCGCGGCGCCGCCGAGCGCGCGGGCCACTTCGTCCCCCATCCACCGCCCGAGGCGGCGGACCGCGGTGAGGTCCCCCTGCTGCACGGCGGTCGAGACCAGCGGCGCGAGCACGGTGTCGGAGAGCAAGAGCATCCGCTGACCCCCACGGGCCCGGACTTCGCCTTGCGGAAGATCGAATTCGAAGAACCCGCCCGGGTCGAACGGAGAAGGCTGCAGCATGGACGGGTGGCTCTCCTCGGCTCTGGTGTGTAGAAGCTCGGAAGGGTCGGTGTCAACTTCGGTCTCCAGGCTGGTGGCTGCGCTCGTGGTCGTGGGGGCTTGCCTCCCGCGGCCCGCGCACGCGCAGGCCGGAACACGCGGCGAGGGCCGACTGGACGACGCCGCGGAGGAAGATCCCATCGCGTCGTGGGCGCGCGTGCTCGCGGAGGCGACCGCGCCGCGGTGGATCGGACCGCGCGTGCCCTGGGCCCCGCCCTCGGCGCGCCCGCCGGTGCCGATGGCGGTGTCGTCTTGGACCCGGCCCGTCACCGTCCACGCGACGGACGCCGTGGCCCAAGCGACGGTGCTGCGGGCGCTTCGGGCGCTCGAGGACGCGCATGCATGGATGGAGGACGCGGGGTGGGGAACGCCCGTGTCCGACGCCGGCCGCGGGGGCGACGACGGGCTCGACCTGTACCTGGTGTCCCCGCGAGGGTCCGATGCCTCGGGCACCTTCGACCTCCCCACTGCGGCGCCCGGCGAGCCCGATGACGCCCCCCCGCGCTCGGTGCAGGTCGGCTACGACAGCCGCGTCGCGTGGACGGATCTCGACACCGCGACGACGTTCGCCTCGGTCGATGCCGACGTCGAGCCCGAAGCGCTCGAGGCCTGCGTGACGTCGGCCTACGCGCAAGCCGTGCTCGCGGGGAGCGATCCTGCGGAGGCGCCGGCGTGGCGTCGCGCGCTCGGGACCTGGCTCGGTTGGCAGATCACGGGGACCTTCTGCGACCCCGAGGCCTTCTCGCGGGCGCAGGCGCGCGCCGAGCGGGCCCTCGTCGGTCACGCGCCGGGCTCCGGCGAGGCGGGTGCCCTTCTGCTCGCGGTCCTCAGCGCGCGGCACGACGGCGGCACGGGCCGCTTCGTGCGCGACCTCTGGCAGCTCGCCCGGCAGCGGACGTGGGAGGGCGACGCGCTGCGCGCCGAGCCGGATCTCTGGCATGCGATCGAGCACGCGCTTCAGGTCTCACGCGAGCCCCTCGTGCGGATCGTCCCCGACCTCGCGGTCGGGCGATGGTTCACCGGGGGCCGCGCCGGACTCGGCGCCCGGGCCGTCCCTTTCTTCCGCGACGTGCCGGGAGAGGTCGTGCCGGCCGGGCGCGCGTCGTGGGCGCGGATGCCGCGGACCCTCGTGCACGGCGAGCCGGAGCTCGGACCGTTCGGAAGCGCCTACGCGCTCGTGGACGTGGAGGCGGCGCCGCCGCAGTCGTCCCTGCGCGTGTGGCTGCGGGGCGAGCTCGGGGTCCGATGGTCGCTCGTGGCCGTCCGCCTCGACCGCGCGGGCCGTGAGCTCGGCCGCATGGAAGCCACGCCGCGACGGGAGCCGAGGGCGTATCTCCCGGTCGAGCTCGACGCGACGACCGCGCAGATCCTGCTCGTGGTGACGCTCCTGCCGTGGCGCGCCCCCGAGGCCGACGAGCCCGACGAGGCGGTCCGCGGGTTCAAGCTCGTCGTCGACCGCGGCCCGGGCTGACCCGCGCGCGGCGGACGACGAGGCCGAGCAGCACGGCCAGCATGGGAATGACGAGGCCCGCGGACCGCGCCCTCGGCGCCACGCGGCAACCGCCACCCCGGGGCCACGCGATCCCCCCGGGCCCTTCGTCGACCTGGACCTCGACGCGGCCGCCCTCGAGCGCCACGGCGCCCGACGTCGCCGTCACGGCGAACGAGGTCCCGGCCGGCGCGGTCACCCGCACCGCCCCCTCGGCCCATCCCCAGCGGATCGGCAGGACGGGGCCGCCTTCGGTCCCCGACAGCGCCAGCACCCCGCCGTGGACGGGGCGCCCTCGGGCGTCGCGCAGGCGCGCCACGAACCAGACGTCGGAGGCGCCGGGCGTCGTCCGGGTGCGGGTCGCGCCGAGGGCGCTCTGCCCCGCGTCGACGGGTCCGGCGGCGTCGGGTGCAGCGCGCGCGTCGAGCCACGCATCGATGCGAAGCGCCCCGGCCCCGCGGGTCGGCGTCCAGGCCTCCTCACCTTCGGCGGTCGCCCGCAGGAGCGCGCGGTCCCGCTCGAGCGCCGCGGGCGCGATGGAGTACGCGAGCGCGTGCGCCCCGGCGACGATGGCCGCCGCGAGCGACGTGCCCGCCACCGCGATCCGCGTGTCGCCCACCCGTCGCCGCGCGAGGGCGCTGGGCTCCCCGCCCACGAGGTTGTGCGGCCCGTCGGGCAGGACATCGGAGGAAAGCGCGACCACCAGCAGCCCCCCCGGGGCCGCGAGGTCGGGCCGCGGTGCGCCCTCCACGCCGGGGCCGCGGGCCGAGAGCGATGCGGTCCCATCGTCCCGCCCCACGAGCGACACGGTCCCGAGGCTGGGCCGGGTGACGGTCGCGGCGACCGCGATGAGGGCGGGCGAGCTCGCGGGGATCGTGACCTCTTCGCTCCCGCGCGCGCCCTGGCCGACGAAGCGCGGGGCGAAGAGCGAGGCCCCGACGTCCGCGCCGACGATCCACGCGTCGTAGGTCGCGTCGGGGGCGCCGGCCACCTCGAGGCCGTAGCGGCCGCCGCGCAGCGCGGGCACGCCATCGCCGCCGCCGAGGACGGCGCGGGTCACCCCGGCCTGCGTGCGGTCGAGCACCAGCACGCCGCCGGTGTGCCGGACCTCGACGCGGGCGCCGTCGAGCGCGCGGGCCTCGGTCCCGTCGGGGGCGCGCAGCGCGACCTCGCCGTCGGTCCGCACCGAAATCGACACCCACCGCTCGGCCGGCGCCCCCCGGGGCTCGGGCACCTGGATCTCGACCCGCGCCGGTGCGGAGGGCAACGCCCGACCGGCGGCGTGGACCGCGCCGTCCCCGTCGTTGCCCGCGGCCGTGACGAGGGCGTGTCCGCGCGCGGCGACCGCCGCGAGGGCCTGCTCGAGGGGCTCGGTTCCGTCGTGGGCGCCGTCGTGACCTCCGAGCGCGAGGAGCGCCACCGTGCGGTCCGCCGCGGTGGGCGAGGGCCCGCGGCCGGCCAGGGCGAAGCAGAGCTCGGTGCCGGCGACGACGTCGGGATCTTCGAACCCGGCGCTGTCGGCGCGCAGCGCGTGCACGACGATCAGCGTCGCCTCGGGCGCGATGCCTGCGTGCGGGCCGGGTTCCGACGCGCCGATCGGCGCGTCGTCTCCGAGCGCGGCCGAGGCGACGGCCGTGCCGTGGCCATGGGGATCTCCGGGCATCGGCCGTCCCCGTGCGAGCGCGTCGTCGAGGGCGCTGCGGTTCCAGAGGGCCGCGCCGAAGCGGGCCTCCAGGTCCGGCTCGGTGCCCCTCGGCGCCGCGCCGAGCACGGCGACCCATGCGGCACGGGTGTGGCCCTCGGCGTCCCGAAAATCCTGGTGCCGCAGGTCCACACCGGTGTCGACGACGCAGACCGTCGCGCCGCGGCCGAGGGTGCCGGTGCGCGCCCATGCCCGCGATGCGCCCGTGGCCTCGCGGGCGAGATCGAGCTGCGGCGCGCGGGGCCATCGCCGGGGCCATCCCGGGCGCGTGTGGTCCAGGGCCCGCTGGATCCGCGGAGGGAGCCCGTCCGCGCGGGCTGGGGACGCGCCGGCGCTCAGGGCGAGCGCGAGGGCGAACGCGACGAGCGACGCGGGCATGAAGCCGCCGAGGTCGGACGCCGGCCGACCCGGGCTTGCCGGGGGTGACCGGGGCGGGGGCGACGAGGCGCAGCGCAGGCAGGCCGGGCGCGCCTCGAAGGGACGCGGTGCGGCGTCCCTTCGGGGGCTCATTCGCGCGGTCGCCGCCGTCGCCGACGACGGGCGGCCGAGAGCGCGCCGCCCTCGAACTCGTCGCTGCTCGGAGCGGGCGGGGGCACGCGCGCGGGGCGTCCTCCCGAGCAGAGTTCGTAGAGCTGCACCGCGTCCGCGTAGAAGGGACGGCGCACGAGGGAGGCCCCCCGGCCGCCCCGAAGGCGCCGCTGCGAGCCGATGATCGCCCGCATCTGATCCTTCATGCGGCGCGGGATCTCGAGCGACTCGCCCACGTCGCGCAGGAAGTCCTCGTACGCGTCCGCCGGATCGGAAGCCCCGTCGATCGCCTCCTCGATGGGGCCGAGCAGCAGCGCGGCCATCAACACCGCGTCCGCCGGCGGGCGCCCGGCCTTGACGCTGGCGTCGATGGCGTCGAGGCGGCCCCAGACCGAGAACGAGCGCGCGGCGTCGTCGTCGAGGCTCACGGCGAGCTCGGGGAGCACGACCGATAGGACGCCGAGCTCCCACGCGAGCCAGATCGAACGGTGGGCGGCACCGCCACGGAGGAGGCGCAAGATCTCCTCGAAGAGCCGGGGGCGCGCGGCCTTCCGTAGCTCCTCCCGCTGCGCGACCATGGCGTCGTACACCTCGGGATCGATCCCGAGGTCGAGGCGCGCGCTGAACTTGATCGCGCGGAGGATCCGCACCGGGTCTTCCCGAAAACGGACGTCCGGCAAACCGATCGTGTTGATCGCGCGCCGCTCGACGTCGTGCAGGCCGCCGACGTAGTCGATGACCTCGCCGCGCTCGACATCGTAGAAGAGGCCGTTGATCGTGAAGTCGCGGCGGAGCGCGTCCTCGTGGGGATCGCCCCAGACGTTGTCGTTGCGGATCAGGAGATCGGCGTCTTCGTCGCGCGGCTTGCCCGCCGAGGCCCGGGACGCGAAATCGCCGGCGTCCAGCGCGGCGCGGGCTTCCTGGGTGTCGGCGAGGAAGGTGTCCTCGTCCCCTGCGGCGGTCGGATCCCGCCGGAACGTGGCGGTCTCGATGACCTTGCCGCCGCCGAAGAGGATGTGGGCGAGCCGGAACCTGCGGCCGATGATTCGGCAGTTGCGGAACGCGGCCTTGACCTCATGGGGGCGGGCGCTGGTGGTGACGTCGAAGTCCTTCGGCTTCTTGCCGAGCAGGAGATCGCGCACGCAGCCGCCGACGAGGTAGGCCTCGTGTCCTTCGCGGTGCAGACGCCGCAGGACCTTGAGGGCGTCCTCGTCGAGGTGCTCCGCGGGAAACGCCCGACGATGGATCGTGGGGCGCGGGCCCCGCTCAGCGCTGGGTTCGTCGTCTCGGGGCGCGCGCTCGTCCCGGCGGGGTCGATCGCCGGGCGCGCCGTGCTCCCGGCGCGGCCGCTCGCCGAACTCCCGTCGCTCGCCGTGCGGTCGCGCGTCGCGGTGCTCCCTGTCCTCCCGAGGTCCGCGGGCGTCGCGTTCTCCGCGGGGTTCCCGGGCGTCTCGAGGTCCGCGGGCGTCGCTACCACCGCGGGGTTCCCCGGCGTCTCGAGGTCCGCGGGCGTCGCTACCACCGCGGGGTTCCCGGGCGTCTCGAGGTCCGCGGGCGTCGCTACCACCGCGGGGTTCCCGGGCGTCCCGCTCCACGCGAGGCGGCGCGTCGACAGGGGGGGCCGGTGCTCGAGGGCCTCTCGCTCGCCGCGGCGCGGCTCGAGCGGAGGGGGACGTTGGGCGTCGTGCGCGCGGGTCTCGCGCGGCAGCGGCGGCGCGGCCGGAACCGTCACGGCCGACTCGCCCACCGAGGCCGCGGCGGGCGCACGGGCGCTCCGGCGGCTGGCCGCGGGCGGTGCCGA
>CAIKNO010000704.1 GCA_903828805.1 uncultured Sandaracinus sp.
AGGGCAGGGAGCGGGATCGTGCCGAGGCGGATCGCCTGCATCGTCACGAGGGACAGCAGAAAGAGCAGGCGCTGTCCGAGGAGGCTCGCGAAGAACGCGGCCGTCGGCGTGCCGTGGTGCGGAGAGGTCACCGCGACGATCGTCCGGACCCTCCGGGCGAGAGGCTCCGGATCGATGTGGCCGACGAGCGACACGCGGGGAGCGACCGCGAGGCGCGCGTCGAGGCCGCCGGTCGAGTGCCCGATCAGGTGGATGGGCCCGTCGTCGTCGCCCGCCGCTGCGTCGATGAGCTCGATCAGACGCCCCGCGCGCCGTCGCAGGGACGCCGTGGGGAGGGTCGGCGCGTAGTGCACCGTCGCCTCGAGTCCGCGCGCCCGCAGCTCCGCCTCGAGCAGCTCCCGGACGTGGGCGAAATAGCGAAAGTCGCCGAAGTTCGCGAACCCGAAGAATCCCGGGACGAGGAACACGTGGTGGCGCACGGCTTCGGTCTACCACGGACCGGCATCGGGCCGCGGCTCTGCTATCGTCGCGCCCGCAAGGAGTCCGACGTGACCACGACCTCCACCGCCTTGACCTCCGGCATCCGCGTGACCGTCACGAGCCGGTACCTGCCGGAGCAATCCGCACCCGTCGATCGACGCTACGTATGGGCGTACACGGTGCGGATCGCGAACGAAGGGTCCGAGGCCGCACGCCTCGCCACGCGGCACTGGATCATCACCGACGCGCGCGGCAAGGTCGAAGAGGTCCGCGGACCGGGGGTCGTCGGCGAGCATCCTCACCTCGACCCGGGCCAATCGTTTCAATACACCAGCGGGTGCATGCTCACGACCTCCGGCGGGTCGATGCGCGGCAGCTACCAGATGACCCGGAACGATGGGACGCCCTTCGACGTCCGCATCGAAGCGTTCTCGCTCGAACTTCCGGCCACGCTCAACTGAGCGCTGGCGAGTCCTCGCCCTCGGGCAGAACGCGAGGCGCTCGGGACCGCTGTGGAGCGCGAGGCGGTCCAGCCTCAGGATGCGTCCCAGGCCGCCTTGATCTCCTTGAAGTCGTCGATGGCGCCTTCGGCGAGGTCGAGCGCGCCGGCCTCGATGAGCTTCTCGTGCACCGCCCGCGGGGTCTTCTCCCAGCCCGACGGATAATCGAGGCGGAGGTTCAGCGGCACGCCCTTCAGCAACCCCTGTTCCTCGAGCGCCCAGAGGATCTCCGCCGCCAGGAACTGGCCCGCGATCCGTCGGGTGGCCGCGTTCAGATGCGCGGCCAGCGGGAACACGTCGAACACCGCGACGGTGTCGGGGCTGCGGCCGGCGACGTCGCGCACGGCCGCGAACGCCTTCGAGGGAATGGGGAGCTCGACGAGGTCGAGTCCCGCGGTCGCGCGGGCCCCGATGGCCCGTTGGGCGCGTTCGAGGGCGTCTCCGAACCCGAGGGTCAGCGCGGCGGGGCGCGCGGACTGGTCGAAGATCGCGGTGACGACGATGAAAGGGCGGGGATCCTGAGCGGAGGTCATGACGCGGGCGACCTTGCCCCAGAATCGTCGTGCCGTCATCCCGGATTGTGTTCTCGACGTGGCAGCCCCGTGTGGTATCTCCGGCCGCGCCATGGAAATTTTGCTGCTCCAAGCGTCGGCCTACGAACTCCCCACGTCCCGACGCGTGGGCGTCATCGTCCACGACGGCGCGACGGATGCCCGCCTGTGGCCCGGTCCCGGCGCGGACCGCGACCTCGTCGCGGCCTACGGCTCCGACCTCCAGACGATGCTCGAACGCGAATGCCAGAAGCTCCCCGAGCGCTCGCTCGACGTCGGCGGCATCGCCCGGGTGCACCCGGGACGGCTCCACTGCGACTTCATGATGTGGACCGCCAGCCGCGGCCCGGAGCAGGGCGGACGTCAGGCGCCTGCGCCCGGCAAGGACGTGCTCGAAGGCATCGTCCGGTCCGTGCTCGACTTCGTCGCCGAGCGAAACGTCATCCGCATCGCGTTTCCCGCGCTCGGGGGCGGCCCCGAGGCCCTCGACGAGGCCGAGCGCCTCGCGATCATCGCCCGGGCCTGCGCGGCTTGGCAGGAGTCGCGCTTCGCCGCGGGCCTGCCGAACCCGATCGAGGAGGTCATGGTCTGCGACCCCCGCCTCTCGGTCGTGACGTCGGCCCGCAAGCGCGTGGCTTCCCTCGTGAAGGCGCCGCCCGCGGAGCCGCGACCTGCGGCGCCGGAGGCCCGTGCGGCGGGCGAGCGTCGTCCGGCCCGTGCGCCCGCCTCGCGCGGCGCAGGGCGAGCCACCGGGGCTGAGATCGGAAAGCGTCGTGTAGGGAAAGAGTGTCTTCGCCTGTGTAGATCTCGGTGGTCGCCGTAT
>CAIKNO010000705.1 GCA_903828805.1 uncultured Sandaracinus sp.
ATCTCGGCGGTGTGGGTGCGGATGCACAAGGCGAGCGGCGAGCGCTACATCGTGCCCCTCGCCTCGGGCGCCGTCGCCGGCGAGTCCCTCGCCGCGGCCGCCTACGCGCTCCTCGCGGCGCTCGGCTTTGCCGGCTGATCCCCGCCGCCCCCTCCCCGGGGCCGACCCGCGGATCGAGGCTCGGATCGAGACCTGGCTCGGGCAGCTCCGGCTGCCCGACCCGGCTCCGTGGACCCGGCGCTTCGGGCCTTCCGCCGGCACCGGGGGCCCCGATCTCGTCGTGGTCGTGCCGCCCTGCGGCACGCTCGCGCGCGGTTGGGAGCTCGCCCGGACGCACGACGCGGAGGGTCGCACCGTGCACCTGCTCGCCCGGGGCGTGAGCACCGAGACCCCGCCGTACACCCCACGCGGCGCGCTCGTGCTCACGGAGCTCGACACCTGCTTGCCCGACGACAAGAGCCCCCTGTGGGGCGAGGTCAACGACGCCGCACGCGCATGGCTCCTCGCGCGCTTCGAAGGCGCGCTCGACGGCCTCCCGGTGGACCAAGCGCTGTGGTCGAGCGCGATGCATCGGGTGCTGCGGCCGCGCATCGAAGCGTGGCCGCTGGCCCTCGGCCTCGCGAAGCGTCACGGGCACGATCACATCGTCCTCAGCGCCCCTTGGGAGGGCCTCCCCGCGCTGGAGGACGCGCTCGGAGCGCGCCCGGAACGCCTCGAGGCCGAGCGCCCCTCGCGCCTCGCGGAGCGGCTCTTCGGGGCGCGCCTGCTCGCGTCGTGCGCCCTCTACGAGGCCGCCGCGATCGGTCGGCGGACGCTCGAATTCCATCGCCAGGCGCCCGCCCGCGCGCGGCTGAAAGCCCTGCGGGCGCAACACGGCGGCACCCCCGCGGTGTGGATCACGGTGACCGGGCAGTGGCCCCACTCGTGCCGCAACGTGATCGAGTCGGTGGGTCGGCAGGCCCGCGAAGCCGGGCTGCCGCTGGGGGTCCTGCTCCAGTACGCCCTCGAGCCCGGCGCGCTCGAAGGCGGGCGCGCGCGAACCGCCGACGCCGACGCGATGTTCCCCGCGCTCGCCCATCCCGACGTCGCGCCCGGCCTCGTCGCCGTGGACCAGTTCGCGTCGTCCGAGAGCTGGGGCGAGCTTGGGCGGGTGGCCGCCTCCGCCGTGGGGGCCACCGCGCGCCTCGCGTGGCGCTTCGCCCGGCGGGGTCCCGGGTCCCGTCACGGGGCGCTGCGCCTGGACCTCACGGGCGACCGGGGCGATCTCGTGCGGCTGCTGACCATCGATCTGCTGCGCGCGCGCGAGGCCCACGAGGCGGCGCGGCGGCTCGTGCAGCGGCGCTCGTTCGCGGGCGCCAAGGTCGCGTTCTCCCACGCGAGCCTCGCCCCCGTCTGCATCCCGGACCTCGTCCTCGCGCAGGCCGGGGCCGAGACCTTCGACGTCGTCCACGGCGGCCTCGCCGAAGCGATGGACATGGTGACGAACGCGCGCACGTTCAGCGGCACCAAGCTCTTCTGGAGCCGCGCGGAGGTCGACTACACCGCGCCCTTCCTGGGTCCGCAGCGGTGCGTGGGCGGCGTCCCGTGCCGGTCGATCGCGCTGCGCCCGGGCGACCCGGCCCCCGCGCATGCGACGCTGCGCGTCCTGGTGCTCTCGAACTACGGCCTGCCCGGCTCGTACCACGACCTGAACCTGCCCCGCCTCGGCTACCAGCGCGCCCTCTTCGAGGCGCTCGGCCACGTGGCCTCGGCGCGCCCGCTCTCGCTCCGCTGGCGGACCCATCCGGGCGACGATCCCTCGGGCGTCGCGGCGACCGTCGCCCGCTACGCGGGGCTCGGCATCACGGTCTCCGAGGGGGCCACCCTCGCGGGCGACCTGGACGGCGCCGACGTCGTCCTCACCTCGGTGTCGTCGACCATCATCGAGGCGGTAGGCCACCCGCTCCCGGTGTTCGTCCATGCGGCCCCGGTGCACGAGCAGGCGCCGATCCTCGACCTCTTCGACGCCTCGCGCCGCTTCCACGACGGCCCCTCCCTGGCCGCCGCGCTCGAGGCCCACCTGACCCTCCGGAGCGTGGACCCCGGGGCCTCCCTGGCCCCCGAGAGGGCCCTGCGCCAACGGTTCTTCGGCCCCTCCGGGACCCCCCGATCCGTCCTCGCCGCGATGGGCCTGGAGGCCCCGGGCGGGCGTCGGAGCGAAGATGCCGGGAAATTGGCCATTCCACCACCGGTCGTGTTTGATTCGTCTCGGCACCACTAGCCGTGCCTTGACAGCCTCGGGTCAACGCAGCTAGACCCGTCCTCCGCTCGGTCGCCACGGCGCCCGGACGAACCCCTCGAGGGACCCCGGTGTGTGCCGGGCGTGCCCCGCAGCGGCCTCACGATCACCTCCATTCCGACGAGCGCCTGGCGAGATCGCCGGGCTCCTCTTGGCTTGCGGCCCTCACGACCCGAACGAAAGCCCGACGCATGCAGACCGAGAACGTCCCGAGCGCCGTCTCCTCCAAGCCCGAAGCCCCCCACTCGATGCGCGTGACCAAGCGCAACGGCACCCACGAGGCCGTCGATCTGAACAAGATCGTCCGCGCCATCGGACGCGCCGCGCAGGGTCTGTCGGACGTCGACGTGATGCGGGTGGCGACCCGGACCATCGGCGGCCTCTACGACGGCGCCACCACCCGCGAGCTCGACGAGCTGTCGATCCACACCTCGGCGGCGTTGTTGGCCGAGGAGCCCGCGTACGGCGACCTCGCGTCGCGGCTCCTCGCGGCCTACGTCGACAAGGAGGTCCGCGGCCAGGAGATCCACGCGTTCTCCCAGTCCGTCGCGACCGGCCACCGCCTCGGCCTCGTGAGCGAGGCGCTGCACACCTTCGTGCAGGCGAACGCCCGCAAGCTCAACGACGCCATCCGCCCCGAGCGCGACCACGAGCTGCCCTACTTCGGCCTGCGGACGCTCTACGACCGCTACCTGCTGCGCCACCCCAAGGCGCGCACCGTGATCGAAGGCCCCCAGCAGTTCTTCATGCGGGTCGCCACCGCGCTCTCGGACTCGGTGCCCGACGCCCTCGAGCTCTACGAGCTGTTCTCGACCCTCTCGTACCTCCCCAGCTCGCCGACGCTCTTCAACTCCGGCACCCGGCACCCGCAGCTCTCGAGCTGCTTCCTGCTCGACTCGCCGCAGGACGCGCTCGAGAGCATCTACCAGCGCTACGCCGACATCGCGCAGCTCTCGAAGTTCTCGGGCGGCATCGGCCTCGCCTACCACCGCGTGCGCTCGCGCGGCTCGCTCATCGAGAGCACCAACGGGCACTCCAACGGCATCGTGCCGTGGCTCAAGACGCTCGACGCGTCGGTCGCCGCCGTGAACCAGGGCGGCAAGCGCAAGGGCGCCTGCTGCGTGTACCTCGAGCCGTGGCACGCCGACGTGGAGGAGTTCCTCGAGCTCCGCGACAACACCGGCGACGAGGCCCGGCGCACGCACAACCTGAACCTGGCGAACTGGGTCCCCGACCTGTTCATGCGCCGCGTGGAGCAGGACGGCGCGTGGTCGCTCTTCGATCCCCGGCGCGTCCCCGCGCTGGTCGATCTCTACGGCGCCGAGTTCGAGCGCGCATACGAGGCCGCCGAGCAGGAGGGCCTCTTCGAGCGGCAGGTGCGCGCCCGCGAGCTCTACGCGCGGATGATGAGGACGCTCGCCCAGACCGGCAACGGCTGGATGACCTTCAAGGACAAGTCGAACCTGGCGTGCAATCAGACGGCACTGCCCGGCCGCACCGTGCACCTGTCGAACCTGTGCACCGAGATCCTCGAGGTCACCTCGAACGACGAGACCGCGGTGTGCAACCTCGGCTCGATCCAGCTCGGGCGCCACGTGGTGAACGGCGCGTTCGACTTCGACAAGCTCGCCGAGACGGTGCGCGTCGCCGTGCGTCAGCTCGACCGCGTCATCGATCGCAACCTGTACCCGATCGCGACCGCGAAGGTGTCCAACGTCCGCTGGCGTCCGGTCGGGCTCGGCGTGATGGGTCTTCAGGACGTCTTCTTCCAGCTGCGCCTGCCCTTCGACGCCCCCGAGGCCCGCGCCCTCTCGGCCAAGATCGCCGAGGAGATCTACTTCCACGCCCTCGGCGCGAGCGTCGCGCTCGCCGTCGAGCACGGCCCGCACCCCGCGTTCTCCGAGACGCGCGCGGCCCGCGGCGAGCTGCAGTTCGAAGCGTGGGGCGTCGAGCCGGCGGACCCGGAGCGATGGAACGCGCTGCGCGCGCGGATCATGAAGCACGGGATGCGCAACTCGCTCCTCGTGGCGATCGCGCCGACCGCGACGATCGCGTCGATCGCCGGCGCCTACGAGTGCATCGAGCCCCAGGTGTCGAACCTCTTCAAGCGCGAGACCCTCTCCGGGGACTTCCTGCAGGTGAACCGCTACCTCGTCTCCGAGCTGAAGGCGCTCGGGATGTGGACCGAGTCGATGCGTCAGCGGCTGAAGAGCAGCGAGGGCTCGATCCAGGCGATCACCGAGATCCCCGAGGCGCTCCGCACGGTGTTCCGGACCGCGTGGGAGGTACCGATGCGCTCGCTCATCGACATGGCGGCCGACCGCGGCGCGTTCATCGATCAGAGCCAGTCCTTGAACCTCTTCATCGAGAGCCCGAACATCGGGCAGCTCTCCTCGATGTACTTCCACGCGTGGAAGCGCGGTCTGAAGACGACCTACTACCTGCGCTCGCGCCCCGCGACCCGCATCGCGAAGGCCACCGTGCCGACGCCGATGCCCGCGCCGATGGCCCCGATCGATGCGGTCGTGTGCTCGCTCGAGAACCCCGAATCCTGCGAGGCCTGCCAGTGAACGCCCCCGCTTCGATCGCCCGCCCGCTGCGCCTTCTCGATCCCGGCCTCTGCCTGACGCTCCGGCCGATGGCGTACCCGAGCTTCTTCGAGCGCTACCGCGACGCCATCAAGAACACCTGGACCGTGGAGGAGGTCGACTTCGCCACGGACGTGCAGGACCTTCGCTCCAAGCTCAGCGACGCCGAGCGGCACCTCGTGCAGCGCCTCGTCGCGTTCTTCGCGACCGGCGACTCCATCGTCGCCAACAACCTGGTGCTCTCGCTCTACAAGCACCTCAACGCGCCCGAGGCGCGGATGTACCTGTCGCGCCAGCTCTACGAGGAGGCGCTGCACGTCCAGTTCTACCTGACGCTGCTCGACACCTACGTGCCCGACCCCGACGAGCGGACCCGCGCGTTCGCCGCGGTCGAGACGATCCCTTCGATCCGCAAGAAGGCCGAGTTCGCGATGCGCTGGCTCGGCTCGATGGACGGCGTCGATGCGCTCG
>CAIKNO010000706.1 GCA_903828805.1 uncultured Sandaracinus sp.
CGCCTCGACCTGCGCACGGTGGGCCACGGCGAGAGCCACCTCTACGGCGTCGCGATGGAGCGCCCGGGACCCGGGGTCGTCTACGATTCGCTGGGCATGGTCGGGGCCCGCGCGAGCCGTTTCCTGAACTTCGATCCCGAGCATCTGACCCGGCAGCTCGCGCTTCGCGGGACCGACCTCATCGTGATCGGATACGGTGGCAACGACGCCGACGACGCCCGCCCGGAGGCCCAGTTCGAGGCCGATTTTCGCCGGGTCGCGCACCTCGCCAGGCAGGCACGCCCGCAGGCCTCGTGTCTGCTCTTCGCACCCATCGACCAGGCCGAGCGGGACGAGCGAGGGCGGATCCGCACGATGTCGACCGTGCCCTCCATCGTGGCGGCGGCCCGACGGGCTGCGCTCGCCGAAGGGTGCGCGTTCTTCGACACGTGGAGCGCGATGGGCGGGGAGGGCTCGATGGAGCGCTGGTTCCGCGCCCAACCTCGGCTCGCATTCGGAGACTTCCGCCACGCGACCCCGGCGGGGTACCGCGTGGTCGGACATCTCTTCTACAAGGCGCTTCTGCGCGGTTTCGCGGCCCACCTCGCCCGCCCGTGAGGGCGTGCGCGGATCAGGCCTCGATCGCGGCGAACCAGGCTTCGGCGATCGCGTAGAGCGTGTCCTCGCTCGTGCCTTCGCCCTCGGGCACGCCGTTGGCGGCGCCGAAGGTGTAGACGATGCGGCCGACGGGCACGCCTTCGACCAGGACCGTGTAGGTGTCCTGCCCGAGTTCCTGGATCCGGTAGGTCGTCCCCTCGAAGGCGACGGTCTTGCTCTGCACATCAGCCACGGCGTTGGAGGTCGTCATGGGGGCGCCGTGTAGCACGAGGTCGCCCGGTTCGGCATCCCCCACCTGACCCCACGCGCGGCGGGCGCTCGCCGGCTGCATGCGGGCCCGGGTCGGATGCCGGGCGGAGCGCGCGCCGTTCCCGCCCGCGCGGGTGATGGCGCGCGGGGCTGGGGACCGCTAGACACTCGCCCTGTGAATCGCCCCTCGTCGACCGATCCCACGTTGCGCCTGCGGCGGCCCCTTCGTTCGGCGATCGAGGCCGGGCACCCCTGGATCTGGCGGGATGCGCTCGAACCGTTCCAGCTCGCGCCCGGGACGACGGTCCGGGTGGCGGACGAGAAGGGTCCGGCGGCGGTCGGATTCGTGGAGGCGGGTCCCATCGGAGTGCGCATCCTGAGCACGCGTCCGGCGCGCATCGACGAGGTGTTCTTCGCGGGGCGCGTGGCCCGGGCGGCCACGCTGAGGGAACGGGTCGTGCCGCCTTCGACCGACGCGTACCGGCTGGTGAACGGAGAGGGAGACGGCCTGCCCGGCGTGCACGTGGACGTGTACGGACCATGGGCGGTGCTCAAGCTCGACGGGGAAGGGATCACCCGGTGGCGCGACGCCCTCGTCGAGGCGGTGCGGGCCGCGTGTCCGTCGCTCGAGGGCTTGCTCGTGCGGACCGGTCGGGGCGAGGCGAAGCAGTCGGTCCTCGCGTTCGGGACCGCGCCCCCGCCACGGGTCGACGTCCGGGAGCACGGGATGTGGCTGCGTGCCGATCTCGTGAATGGCCAGAAGACGGGGCTCTTCCTCGACCACCGCGAGTCGCGCCTCCGGGTGCGCACGCTGGCCCGGGGGCTGCGGGTGCTGAACCTGTACGGGTACACCGGAGGCTTCTCGGTGGCCGCCGGTCTCGGCCTCGCGACGGAGGTCGACACGGTGGACGTCGCGGCGCCTGCG
Source organism: uncultured Sandaracinus sp. (assembly GCA_903828805.1). Taxonomy (GTDB): domain Bacteria; phylum Myxococcota_A; class Polyangia; order Polyangiales; family Sandaracinaceae; genus Sandaracinus. The sequence continues at coordinate 1,772 of CAIKNO010000706.1, forward strand.
CTCGCGCTCGCGCAGGAGAGCTGGGCGCTGAATGGCTTGCCGGAGGGGGCCCATCGAACGCATGCGCGGGACGTGCCCGAGGTGCTCGACGAGCTTCGCGCGCGCGGCCGGAGGTTCGATCTCATCGTCGCCGATCCGCCGAGTTTTGCGCCCAACGAGGCCTCGGTGCCGCAGGCGATGAAGAGCTACCGGGCGCTCCATCGCGCGTGCTTGAGGTTGCTCGAGCCGAATGCGCTCTATCTCGCGGCGTCGTGTTCGAGCCACATCGATCGCGTGACCTTCGATCGGACCCTGCGTGAGGCGGCGGAGAAGACAGGCCCGGTGCAGGTGCTCGAGCGATGGGGCGCGCCGGCCGATCATCCGCGGCCGGTCGCGTTCCCGGAGGGCGACTACCTCAAGGTCATCCTGGCCCGCCGCCTCGACTGAGGTCCGCGCGCGCGGGCCTCGAGCGGCCTGCTCAGTCGAGCGAGTAGCCGATGAAGACGCTCCCGAGCGCACCACCGCCCGACGGGCCGCCGAAGGTCAGTCCGACGAAGGTGGCCAGATCGACGTCGAAGCCGAGGAAGAGCTCCTCCCAGACGTAGAAGAGCGAGCGGTGCTCGATCGACGCGAAGAGCGCGGGGGATGCGAGGTTCCAGCCGACCTCGAGGCCGAAGCTCCATACGTAGAAGCTGCCCCTGCACGCGCACTGCACGCCGAGCTCGCCGGAGACGAGTGACCAGTCGAGCGGGTGCGCGCTGCCGTCGTGCTCGCTCGAGATGTGGGTGTAGATCGCCGAGAGCGAGAGGCCGCCGAGCGCGAACGCGAGCTCACCGCGGAAGAGCGGTCCGAAGTAGGCCCCGTCGGGGTGCGCGCCGGGGGCCATGAGCCCGTCGCTCGATTGCCGGAACGTGCTGAAGAATCCGGCGTAGCCGCCGCCGACCTGGAGCTCGAGGCGGGGCGTCGAGGGATCGAACACCGGCTCCGGTTCGGGGCAGGGCGGCTCGCCGGCGGGAGTGCGGGCCGGTGCGACGCGGGGCGCGCCGAGCTGGTGGGACGCATCGCTCGGCGCGGCCGCAGGGTGGGTCGCCGTGGCGGATGCCGCGGGCGTCGCGTCGTGGGCCGCGGTGGGCCCGGCGGGCGTCGTCTCGTGGGTCGCGGGCGCGGCGGGTGCCGCCGCGGGGGCCTGGGCGTGTGCCGTGGCGTGGAGTCCCAGCGCCAGGAGCGCGCCGCAGAGCGTGGGTCGAAGCATGGACGCAGGATCGCCGAGTCCGCCGCGCTCGTCACGTTCCCGGCGGAGGATGGTCTCGAGGGTCAACCCGTCGCGGCGTCGTCGGGAGCGTCTTGATCGAGGGCGAGCGCGATCAGCCGCTGGGCCTCGACGGGCCAGCCTGGCGCGCGCTCGAGGGCCGCAGCGCGTCCCCGGGCGCTCATCTTGCGCCACGACTTCTGGAGGATGCCGACGACCTCGGCGTCCGGACGCCCGCCGGCGAACGAGGCCAGCCCGTGGCCGAGGAAGACCAGGCACGCGCAGTCCTCGAGCGTCTGCGCCTCGTCGTCCGTGGCGAGGGCCTTCTTCTGCACGAGCGCGCCGACCCGCGCGATGAACGTCGCGTCGTGGCCCTCCTCCTCGAGCAGCTGCGCGACCCGTGCGGCGTGCCGGCGAGACTGCTCCATGCGCCACGCGAGGTAGCCGCGGCGATCGGACGGATACGACGAGCGTGCGAGGGTCCAGCGCTCGAGATGCTGCGCGCGCACCGCGACCTGCAGCGCCTCGCCCGCCCGCGGGGCGAGGGCGTCGAGGGCCTCGGCCATGCGAGCCGCGTAGAGCGCCTCGGCGCCTTCCGGGTCGGCCCGCTGAAGCGCCTCGATCCGCGCGAAGGTCCGCAACCGTCGTTCGTCGTCCATCGGATCGAGGGTATACACCGGCCGGTGCGACCGTCGTCCAACCCCGTGCCGCTGCGCCGTGCGGCCCGCATCCTCGCGGTGCTCGGGGCACTGCCGCTGCGCTTCGTCGGGCGCCTGCTCGTGTCGGAGGAACCGCTCGATGCGGACGCGCGCTCGCGCGTGTGGGGAGGCCTCCTCGCGGCCTCGCTCGAATCGCTCGGGGCGACCTTCGTGAAGTTCGGTCAGATCCTCGGTGCGCGGCCCGACCTGATCCCCGCGGGCTGGGTGGGGCCGCTGACCCGTCTGCAGGACCACGTCACCCCTGCGCCGTTCGCGTCCATCGAGCGCGTGCTCGCGGAGGAGCTGGGTCCGGAGGGCGTCGCGCGCTTCGCGTCGATCGAGCCGGTGCCGGTCGCGGCCGCGAGCGTCGCGCAGGTGCACGCCGCGTGGCTCGAGGACGGGACCAAGGTCGCCGTGAAGGTGCAGCGCCCCGAGGCACCGGCCCAGATCGAGGCGGACCTGCGGGTGCTGCGCCTCGTCGTCGGGTGGATCGACCGCGTGCCCTCGATGCGGCTGCTCTCGCTGCCCGGCGCGGTCGAGGCCTTCGGTGCGGCCTTGCACGCACAGCTCGACTTCGGCCGCGAGGCAGACAACAACCGGCGGCTCGCGCACAACTTTCGCCGCGAGCGGAAGGTGAGGTTGCCAGGCCTCCATCCCTCGCTCTGCAGCGCCCGCGTCCTCGTCATGGACTTCGTCGAGGGCGTGAAGGCGACGGCGCCCGAGCACGTCGGCGCGCATCGGAGTGCCCTCGCCGAGCTCGGAGGGCGGGCGATCCTCAAGATGGTGTTCGAGGACGGCTTCGTTCACGCCGACCTGCACCCCGGCAACATCCTGCTCGGTGCGGACGGCACGCTCACGTTCCTCGACCTCGGCCTGGTCGCCGAGATCCCGGACGACATGCGCCGCCCGTGGATCGACACGTTCGCAGCGCTCGCGCGACAGGATGGCCCCGCGGCCGCGCGGCTCTTCTACGAGCACGCACCCACCGTGGGCACGGACGACTACGAGGAGTACGAGCGGGACGTGGTCGCGTTCCTCGGAACGCTGTGGGGCGTGCGGCTCGGGGACGTCGAGGTCGGCACCGTCGTGGCCGGGATGATGAACGTGCTGCGCCGTCACCGTGTGCAGATCGAGCCGGTGTTCACCGTCGTGAACGTCGCGTTGCTCGTGGCCGAAGGGCTCGGCAAGCAGCTCGATCCGCAGATCGATCTGGTCGCACTCGCCGGTCCCTATCTCCTCGGCGCGGCCCTGACGGCGCCTCCGGGCCGCGCGCCGCGACGAAGGGCCGGCCGACGAACGCAGCATTCTGTGTGAGACAGTTGGTTTCGCTTGCGGCGGGTGCTACCGTCCCGCGGTCGAGACGGTTCGTGTTGTCCTGTGTTCCGAGAAAGCGTCTGCTTCGTGCCCACCCCGCGTCGTGCGGGGGAAACGGGCCCAGCGGACCGATCACGGATTCGTCAGGGTCGGACCAGGAAGTCTCGGCGCCTTCCGCCGCGTTCGAGGACGTGCTGTTCGCACGCCGCGAAAGCGTGCAGGATGAGCTGTCAGCCAACGGGTGCGGGCCCTTCCGAGGCACGCACCGCGGCACGCGTCCACCGGTGAGACGTGAGCCTGGGAGGGGTTGCGGGCGACTGAGCCCGCTCCGCAGTCAGAGAGGGAGAGGGCACGGGGCAGGGGCCCCACCCGTCAGGGAGAGAGTGGATCGATGAAGAAGCTTTTCGTGGGTGGACTGAGCTGGGGTACGACGGACGACGGGCTCCGACAGGCGTTCGAGCGTTTCGGTGAAGTGGCCGAGGCCAAGGTGATCACGGACCGGGAGACCGGTCGGTCGCGTGGCTTCGGGTTCGTGACGCTGCGCGACGACGCGGCGGCGGACACGGCTGTCCAGCAGATGGACGGCGCGATGCTCGACTCGCGCACGATCAACGTGAACGAGGCCCGTGAGCGCGCGCCCCGCACCGGCGGTGGTGGCGGGTACGGCGGCGGCGGCGGCGGCTACGGCGGCGGCGGCGGCGGCGGGTAC
>CAIKNO010000707.1 GCA_903828805.1 uncultured Sandaracinus sp.
GCGAGAGGTGGCCGAGGGCGACCTCGTCGAGGAGCTGCGCGCGGATGTTCCGGCCTCGACGGACCACCAGGACCATCACCAGGACGACGAACGCGAGCACGAAGAGCATCCACAACGGCAACAGGAGCAAGAACACCCCCGGGGCCCCCATCGCGTCGGCGGCCGTCGCCGATCCATTCCACGCCGCGTGCAGGAACACCGCGCCGGCGTACCCGCACACCGGGGCCGTCACCTTGACCCAGGTCCGCGTGCTCTCGCGCGCGAGCCCCAGACCGATGCCGGTCATCGATGTGTAGAGCGGGTGTCCCCAGGGCGCGAGCACGCCGCGCAGGATGAAGGTGAACACCAGCGCGCCCGGGTCCTGGGCGAGCGCGTTGCCGTAGTAGATGACGTTCTCGGTCGCTGCGAACCCGATCGCCGTGAACGTGGCGTAGATGATTCCGTCGACCACCCCATCGAACTCGGAGCGCAGGAAATAGAAGACCCCGAGGACCGCGAGCCCCTTCCAGAACTCCTCCACGAGCGGCGCGCTCACGACGGCCCCGACGGCGTCCCCGGCCCGCGCACCGAAGGCCGATGAGGCCACGGCGCCCACGCCCGAGTTGATGAGGGCGGAGAACCCCGTCGCGGCGCAGGCCCCCCACAGCAGGCACAGCACGAGGGCGTAGAGCGGCTCGGGATCGTAGCGGTCGAGGAGACGAGGGAACGTCAGGTACACGCACATCGCCGGGAACGCGAGCATCGCCCCCACCGCGAAGCCGAAGAACGTCTGCAAGGGGTTGCCCATGAAGAGCGGCAAGATCCCGAACACGAGCAGCAGCAACGCGAGCCCGCTCAGCTGACCCACCACCCAGAGCGCCGCGCCCACCCACTTGCGGGCCCGGTAAGGGTCGCCCCCTTGGAACGGCGCCATCGAGCGGGTGTCGGCCATCGGTGGACCCCTCAGGTCAGCTGCTGAGTCACGCCCATGGCGCGGAATTTCGCGTAGCGGCCGTCGATGAGGGCCGCCCCGTCGTGCTGCGACAGCTCCCCGAGATGCCGTCGGAGCGCCACGCCCAGCAAGCGCGCGGCGTCGTCCGGATCGCGGTGGGCCCCGCCGGCCGGCTCGGGGACGACCTCGTCGACGACCCCGAGGTCGACGGCGTTGTTGGCCAGCAGCTTCAGCTGCACGGCCGCGTCGGCCGCCCGCGTGCCGTCACGCCACAGGATCGACGCGCACCCCTCGGGCGTGATGACCGAGTACGTGGCGAACTGGAGCATCAGCACGCGGTTCGCGACGCCGAGCGCGAGCGCGCCGCCCGAGCCCCCTTCTCCGATCACGGTCGCGATGACGGGCACGCGGAGTCGCGACATCGCCAGGAGCGAAGCGCCGATCGCCTCCGACTGCCCGCGCTCCTCGGCACCGATGCCCGGATACGCGCCCGGGGTGTCGATGAACGTGAGCACCGGCCGCCGGAAACGGTGGGCCATCTCCATGATCCGCATCGCCTTCCGGTACCCCTCGGGATGCGCCATGCCGAAGTTGCGCCGGAGCTTCTCCTTCGTGGTGCGGCCCTTCTGATGGCCGATGACGGCGACGGTCCGGCCGTCGAGGCGCGCCATCCCCGACACGATCGCGGCGTCGTCGGAGTACGCACGGTCGCCGTGCAGTTCGACGAAGTCGTCGAAGATTCGCTCGAGATAATCGAGGAAGTAGGGCCGGTCGGGGTGGCGGCTGAGCTGCACCTTCTGCCAGACCCCGAGCCCGTCGTAGATCTCCTGCTGCATCGTCGAGACGCGCTCTTCGAGCTTGCGCAACTCGGACTCGAACCCGTGCTCTCGCACGCCGTAGAGCTTCAGCTCCCGGATGCGGTCCTCGAGCTCGACGATCGGCTTTTCGAATTCCAGGTGGGCCATCGTATCGGGGCGCGAGCCTAGCGCACTTCGAGGCCTCGCGGCGGGCCCATCGGAGGCCTCATCGCCGTCGGTTCACGAAGGGGGTGGCCCGGCGTCTGCGCGGGACTCGCGCGGCTCAGGCGGGACGCGTCCGCTCGTCCTCGAACGGCGTGCGCTTCACGCCGACGACGTTGTAGATCCGGAGCGCCTGGCTCTTGCCCTTGACGGGCGTCGGGGGCAGCGGGATGACCTCGAAGCGGTCGCCGCACAGCTCGTACGTGTTGTGGGAGATGATGATCTCCCCCGCCTTGGCGACGCTGCACAGGCGGGCGCCGGTGTTCACCGTGTCGCCGATGACGGTGTACTCGAGCGCCTTGCTGCTGCCGAGGTAGCCCGCGACCACTTCGCCGCTGTTGATGCCGATTCCGATGTGGATCTCGGGATCCCCGCGGCGCACCCGCACGGTGTTGAGCTCCCGGAGCACCTCCATCATCTCGATGGCGGTCTGCACGGCGCGGGCGGGGTCGTCGTGGTGCCCGACGGGCGCCCCGAAGAGGGCCATCACCTCGTCGCCGACGAACTTGTCGAGGGTGCCCTGGTACTTGAACACCACCTCGACCATCAGCTCGAAGTACTCGTTGAGCATGTCGACGATGAGCTGCGGCGACTCGCTCTCGCTCATCGACGTGAACCCACGGATGTCGCTGAACAGCACGGTCGTCTGCCGGGCCTCGCCGCCCTTGGCGATCTCGACCTTGCCATCGAGGACCTGCTGGGCGATCTGCGGCGAGAGCAGTCGCTGGAATCTCTCCCGCGTCACGGCCTCGCGCTCGAGCTTGCGCGCGAAGAGCGAGTTCTGGATGGCGATCGCCGCCTGGTTCGCGACGTTCTGGAAGAGCTGAAGGTCCTTCTCGGTGAAGGCGTTCGTGGCGATCTGCGAGTCGAGCATCATCAGCCCGAGGAGCTCGCCCGAGTAGAGCAGCGGCACGGCCATGCTCGAGCGGATGCCCTGCATGATGATGGAGTGGGCGTTCTGGAATCTCGAATCGACCGTCGCGTCGTTGGACAGGACGGCCGCCTTGTCGCGCTCGACTTGATCGACGATCGTCTTCGAGATCAACAACTGCTCGTTCGGGTCCTGGGAACCGGCCCGGGTCCGCACGCAGCGAGGCTGCAAGACCTTGCCGGCCGCGACCTCCTCGTCATAGAGGAGGATGACGCCGCGGTCGGCCGGGAGCATCTGGAAGGCCGCTTCGAGGATCTTCCCGAGCAAGCGCTGGATGTCGAACTCCGCGCCGATGGCCCGCGCGAGCTCGTAGCTCACGCGGAGCTTCTCGTAGTCGCGCCGCAGCACGTCGACGTCGTGAACGATCTTCTCGGGAAGGAAGTTCTGCTCGAGCAGCGGCGCGAGCTTGGTCCGGATGTGGCTCTCGACCATCCCCGGAGCGATCGTCACCTTCGAGAGGTTCTGCGCCGGCGGCCCGACGCGGCCCTCCGTCGCCCGGCCGGCCGCGCCCCAGCCTCCCTGCGCGGTGTTCACCACTTCGCTGGGAAACGGCGCGGACGACCCGGGGCCCGCATGCCACGGCATGACCGGCGGCGCCGCCCCAGGTCGTGGGTCGGCGCCGGGGGCGGACGCCGCTCCGGGGGCGGCAGGAAGGGACGCCTGCGGCCACGACGGGCGAGGGGCCGAGCCCGGGCTCGTCGCGGGCATCGGGGCCGCCGCCGCGGTCGGCCCGCGGTGCGGCATCGATCCGGCGCTGACCGGAGCAGCGACGGGCCCCTCGAACAGGATCCGGGTCGACCCGAGGGTGATCTCGTCCCCCGAGTTCAGGACCCGCTCGGAGATGCGCTCACCGTTGACGTAGGAACCGTTCAACGACCCGAGGTCGCGCAGCACGTATTGCCCACTGACCAGGTCGATGTGGCAATGCTCCTTCGACACGATGCGGTCGAGGACCTGCACGGTGTTGTCGGGATGCCGCCCCAGCGTGTTGTGGGCCGCGAGGTCTCGCTCGTAGCGGCCTTCGGGGCTGAAGATCGTGAGTCGCGCCATCGTCAAGTCGCCGTCGAAGTCCCCGGACGGTACCCGAACCGGGGCATCGAGTAAACGACGGTCGGCGCCGACGTCCGCCCGGGCTCGTTTCCGGCCCCCTCGGGAGCATGGCGAGGACGGAGCGCACGGATCCGCCGACGCGGCCGCGACCGGAGGCCGAGGAGCCTCCCCGGCGTTCAGCGAGACAGCCCCACGCGCCGACGCGCCAGCAGGCAGTTCTCGCTGCCCCGTCGAAAGTCCCGGCAGGTGCGCGGTCGGTCCTCGTACACGCTGCATGCGAACGGGTCTTCGGCCCCTCCCTGCCCTCGGAGGGCCGCGCAGCGCCCGTGGGGCCGAGGCATCTCGTGTCCCCCATCGCCGAGCACCACCAGCGCCGGATGCCGGCGCACGACCGGCTCCCGCGCCCCGACGAGCAGCGTGTCGAAGGCCTCCCGACAGCACGCCCCGCAGGCCTCGCACGACACCTCGGTCTCCCAGCGCTCGCACGCCGGCCACGCCGCGCGAACGGCGCGTCGCCCCACCAGGCAACGGAGCCCCCGCCCCCGGCGCTCGGCCCAAGAACAGCCCCCACACGTCTGATCCGCGGCGGGGGTCCCGAGCGCCGCCCGCGGGAGCCCCGTCGGGTGCGCCGCGCGCGCGGGGTCCACGAGGCTCCACACCGATCCCGACGCGCTCCGGCCCGAACCATAGGCCGCGGCCGCGCGCGCCAGCTGCGCGGTGGCGTCCAGCGCCTCGCGGAGGTGCGGCGCCCACGGCGCGGAGTCGACCCGTGCGAGCGCCCGGCGCGCCAGGAGGACCGAGGGCTCGTCTCCGGGCGAGAAGAGGTCGTCCCCGAGCCCGTCCCAGAACGCACGAAAATCCGTCGTCGGTGCCAGCACGCGGGCGAGGCCGAGCGGACGCGTGAGCGCGGCCTGGACGCGAAGGCACGCGTGCTCGCGGACCTCGTCCGCGGGGCCGACGTTGTCGAGTCCCCAGTCGACCGCGTCGAAGGACGAGGGGCCCTCGACCAGCGCGTGGCAGAGCTCGTGGAACACCATCTGCGCGACGCAGTCGTCCGGGTCGAGATGCTCCTGCGTCGCCAGGCGCAGGACCCCTCGCCCATCGGTGGTGGCGAACGCACCGGGGTCTCTCCGGACCACCAGGCCGACCCGCTCGGCGCAGCCAAGCCACACGCGATCGAGGGGGTCCTCGTAGCGGTGCGTCGGGATGCGCGGGTCCATCGGCCGAGTGTAGTGCCGGTTCGAACCGGCGCCCTCGAACCGTGGAGATCCCCCTCGGACGTGCGGTCCGGACACCGGCCGCGCTACGCTTGCGACGTGCCGAGCCGAATTCTTCTCGCGTGGTGCCTGCTGCTCCCATCGGTCGTGAACGCCCAGGCGGCGCCGGGCCTCGGCGCGTCGTGCGGCCCCGACCACGCCGACGCGTGCGCGGAGGCCGGCCGACGCCTCGAGGAGGGCGACGGCGTCGAGGTCGATCTCCCCGCGGCCGTCGGATTCTATCGGCGAGGCTGCGCGGCCAACCACGCCGACTCGTGCCATCGCCTCGGCGCCATGTTCTTGCTCGGGCGCGGCGTGGCCCGGGAGCCCGACCAGGCGCGCGTGCAGTTCCAGACCGCGTGCGAGTCGGGCCATCCGAGGGCGTGCTTCGACCTCGCGCGCATGTTCGAGCGCGGGATCGGCGTCGCGGAGGACTTTCGCCGTGCGCGGCGGGCCTACGAGGCCGCGTGCGAGCTGCGCCTCGCGGAAGCGTGCACGCACATGGGCGAGATGCTCTCGGGGTCGAGCGGCGCACGCGAGACGCGGGACGCGGCCGCTCTCTTCGAACGCGGCTGCCAGCACGGCCACGGCGTGGCGTGCGCGCGCGCCGGCGGCATGTTGATGAACGGGCGGACCGGGGCGTCGGACCCGGCGGGCGCGGCCCGGCAGTACGAGCGGGGATGCGCGCTGCACGACGAAGAGTCCTGCGAACACCTCGGCGCCATGCTGAGGGAAGGGACGGGCGTGCGTCGCGATCTGCGCCGCGCCGAGGGACTGCTGCGCACCGCGTGCGACGCCGGCCGCGGGGCCGCCTGCAACGACCTCGGGCTGCTGGTCGAAGACGGAAGGTCCCCCGAGGGGGCCCTGCCCCTGTTCCAGCGCAGCTGCGACGTGGGCGAGTGGATCGGCTGCGCGAACGCGGCGCGCTTGCTGGAACACGGCGCGGCGGGCGTCCCGGCCGATCCCGAGCGCGCCCTCGGCCTCTACCTCGGGGCATGCGCGTCGGGCGACGCCGAGGCCTGCATCGCCGAGGCCCTGATGCGCGAGGAAGGGCGAGGCACGCCGGTCGACCTCGTCGCGGCCGGGAACCTCTTCGAGACGACGTGCCGTCATGGCGTGCACCTCGCGTGCGTGAACCTCGGGCGGCTCTACGACGACGGCCGTGGGGTGCGCTCGGACCCCACCGAGGCCGTGCGCCTCTACCGCGCCGCCTGCGAGGCCGGCGACCTCTACGGATGCTCGAACCTCGGGTGGATGCTCGAGCGAGGCCGCGGGGTCCCGCTCGACGCCGCAGCGGCCGCAGCGCTCTACCGCCGCGCCTGCGAGGGCGACGATCAGCTCGGCTGCGCGAACCTCGCGGTGCTGCTCGAGGAGGGTCGGGGCGTGTCCCGCGACCTGCGGCGATCCGTGCTGCTCCAGACCCGGGCGTGCGAGGCCGGTGAACTCTACGGCTGCACCCGCCTCGCGATGCTCCACCGAAGCGGCACCGGTGTGGCCCAGGATCCCGCGCGGGCCTTGGCGCTCTTCACCCAGGCCTGCGAGGGAGGGGACCTCCGGGGTTGCAACGGGCTCGGCTACATGGCGGAGCGCGGCCTCGGCATGCCGGCCGACGAAGCCCGCGCCGCCGCGCTGTACCGCCGGGCGTGCGAGGGCGGGGTCGCGCCGGGATGCACGAGTCTCGGCGTCCTACACACCCGGGGCGCGGGCGTCAGTTCCTCGCCCATCCAGGCATCTCGACTCTTCACCCGGGCCTGCGACGCAGGGCACCTCCTCGGGTGCACGAACCTCGGCGCGCTGCTCGAGAACGGCGCGGGTGTCACCCTCGACCCGAGGCGCGCCGCCGACCTGTACCGCCGGGCCTGCGACGGCGGAGAATCGCGTGGCTGCTTGCAGCTCGCGCGCGCGATGGAGGCCGGGATCGTCACCGGTGCGCCCGATCCCGAGGGTGCCCGCGTCATGTTCGGCCGCGCGTGCGAGGGCGGGCAAACCGAGGCCTGCGCCCACTGACATCGAGCGCGAGGCTCCCCGGCACGCGGGCGTTCATCAGCGCCCGCCCGACGCAACCGAAGGAGCCGCCCTCAGACGAACGGCGGAGAGACGAACCCGGTCGACCCGTCCGACGGCTCGTGCGCCGGGGCGACGGTCGGGGAGGCGCCGAGCCGCATCCAGCCCCGCGCGATCGCGTCCACGACGGACGGCAGCAGCCGGTGCTCCTGCCGCTGGATCCTTCGATGCAGGGACTCGACCGTGTCGTCGCCCCGCACCGGCACCGCGGCCTGCGCGAGGATGGGCCCGGTGTCCACGCCCGCGTCGACGAGGTGCACGGTGCAGCCGCTGATGCGGACACCGGCGGCGATCGCCTGCGCCGGGCCGTCGCTGCCCGGAAACGAAGGCAGGAGCGCCGGGTGGACGTTGACGATTCGCCATGGAAACGCGGCGATCATCGCGGGCCCGACGATCCGCATGAAGCCCGCCAGCACCACCAACTCGGCCCCCCACGCGCCCACCGCCTCGGCGAGCGCCGCGTCCCACGCCTCGCGCGGGCTGTGCTCTCGGGGATGCACGACGCGCGTCGGGATGTGCCTCTCCTCCGCGAATTGCAGCGCCGGTGCAGAGCGGCGGTCCGACACGACCCCGACGATGCGCGCCGCGCAGCGACCCTCGTCGATGGCCTCCACGATCGCGCGCAGATTCGAACCGCGTCCGGAGACGAGCACCACGATGTCCATGCGGCGCTCAGCAGAGCAGATCCGCCCGAAGCTCGCCACCCCGTGCCGCCGACACGGGCGTCGGGGGCGATCCGGACCGCGGTGTTGCGCCCACCCTTCACGAGGCCCAAGAACGCCTTCCCATGCTGCCTCCCCGAGAACACCCGTACGCGCCCTTCCTCGCCCGCGTCCAGAAGCCCTCGCGTTACGTGGGCGGCGAGCACGGCGAGGCGCGCAAGGACTGGGACGCGGTCCAGGGGCGGATCTGCCTCGCGTTCCCGGACGTCTACGACATCGGGATGAGCCACCTCGGCTTCAAGATCCTCTACGGCATCGTCAACGACCACCCGCGCCTGCTCGCCGAGCGCTGCTACACGCCGTGGGTCGACATGGAGGCCGAGCTTCGCGCGCACCACGAGCCGCTGCGCTCCCTCGAGAGCGCGAGGCCGCTGCGGGACTTCGACGTCGTGGGGTTCTCGCTCCAGTTCGAGCTCACGTTCACGAACATCCTCACGATGCTCGACCTGGGGGGCATCCCCCTGCGCGCGAGCGAGCGCGGAGAGGACGACCCGCTCGTCATCGCCGGCGGTCCGACCGCGACGCACTGCGAATCGATGACGCCCTTCCTCGACGTGGTCGTCATCGGCGACGGCGAGGAGAAGACGCCCGAGATCCTGCTCACGTGGACCGCGCTGAAGAACGCGGGGATGCCGCGCGCCGAGCGCCTGCGGGCCCTGGCCCGCGCGAGCAGCAAGACCGGGGGCGGCCTCTACGTGCCTTCTCTCTACGAGCGGGCGCTCGAGCCTGCGACCGGGATGCTCGTCGTGCAGCCGCCGTCCGACCCGACGATCCCGTTCCCCGTCCAGCGCGCGATGGTCTCGAGTCTGGACGCGTACCCGTTCCCGTCCGGTGGCCCGGTGAGCGCCACCGAGAGCGTGTTCGACCGGGTCAGCGTCGAGATCTCCCGCGGCTGCACCGAGGGTTGCCGGTTCTGCCAGGCCGGGATGATCTACCGACCGGTCCGCGAGCGGAGCCCGACCTCCATCCTCGAGACCCTCGCGAATGCGGTGAAGGACGGCGGGTACGACGAGGCGTCCCTCACCTCGCTGTCGACCGCGGACTACAGCGCCATCCACCCGCTCGTGAAGGCGGTGATGAAGCGCTTCGAGAAGGACAAGGTCGCGCTCTCGGTCAGCTCGCTGCGCGCCTACGGACTCGATGAGGACCTGCTCGACGAGATCAAGAAGGTCCGCGCCACGGGCCTGACGTTCGCGCCCGAGGCCGGCTCGCAGCGGATGCGCGACGTGGTGAACAAGAACATCACGGAAGAGCAGCTCATGACCACCGCGGAGCGCGTGTTCGCCCGCGGTTGGTCGAAGATGAAGCTCTATTTCATGATCGGGCTGCCGACCGAGGAGGAGGAAGACGTCCGGGAGATCGTGCGCACCGGCGCGCGGGCGCTCGACGTCGGCCGCAAGCTGCAGCGCGGCCGGGGCCCCGAGGTCACGGTGTCCGTCTCGGTCCACGTCCCCAAGCCGCACACGCCATTCCAGTGGTGCGCGATGGACCCCGAGTCGCAGGTCGTCGAGAAGCAGACCTGGCTTCGCGACGAGGTCCGCACGACCGCCGTGACCCTCAAGACGCACGACGCCTCGGGCGCGTGGATCGAGGGTGTGCTCGCGCGGGGCGACCGGTCGCTCGGCGACGTCGTCGAGCGCGCCTACCTTCGCGGCGCACGCTTCGACTCGTGGGAGGAGCGCCTCGATCTGCAGGCGTGGAACGGGGCCTTCGACGACACCGGCATCGAGCCCGCGCGCTTCCTCGGGACGATCCCGGTGACCGCACGCTTGCCCTGGGATCACCTCGACGTCGGCCTCGAGGACGGCTTCCTGCTGCGCGAGTATCGAAAGGCCCTCGCGAATCGCCTGAGCCCTCCGTGCGGCAAGGTGGCGGGGGCCTTCGTGCACCCGACGAACGTGGTGGAGACGGAGGCCGAGCCGCGGCGCCTGGTCTGCTACGACTGCGGCGTCGCGTGCGACATGACGCAGATGCGGCAGGAGCGCTTGACCTTCCTGCGAAGCCTCGGGGCGATCGAGCCGCCGCCGCCGCGCGCTGCGCGGCCCGAGGGGCTCAAGGTGCTGCCGCGGCACATGAGGCCGCCTCCGGTGCACGAGCAAGGCGCGGCACGAAGGATTCGCATCGCGTTCCGCAAGGCGGGGCTCGCCGCCTACCGCGGGCACCTCGACCTCATCCGCGTGCTCCCGCGGGTCTTTCGACGGGTCGAGATGCCGCTCTTCTACACCGCGGGATTCCACGCCCGCCCGGACATGGTCTTCGGCCCTGCCCTCTCGCTCGGCATCGCGAGCTTGATGGAGATCGTCGATCTCAAGCTCGACTCCACCCTCCCGTTCGACCTCGAGAGCCTCGTGGACAGGCTCAACGCCGTCAGCGAGGCGGGCCTCGAGTTCCTCGACGCGCGCGCCCTCGGGCCTCAGGACGCGGGCCTCAACAAGCTGATCGAGGAGGCGCAGTACGTCGCGGGTCTGCCGCACGCAGCGCTCGTCGAGCGTGGACTCGGCTCCCTCGAGTCGCTGCGCGCGGAGATCGCGCGTCGAAGGGAGGGACCGCTCGTCGTGAGGCGCACGATCGAGGGGATCGGCAAGGACGTCGACGTCGCTCGCTACCTGCTCTCGCTCGACGTCGGCGACGGGGCCGAGGCCCTGTCGCAGGCCGGGATCGGCGGCTCCCTGGTGCCGCTCCGGATCCAGCTCTCGGTCACCGGGCAGGGGACCGCGAAAGCGAGCGAGGTCATCGAGGCCGTCCTCGGCGCCGACATGCCGCACCGGCTCGTGCGGGTCGGCCTCTACGGCCTGCGGGACGGCGAGCGCCTCGATCCGATGCAGCTCGACAAGTTGCGGCGGTATCCGAGCGCCAGCACGCTCCGCACTTCCCCCGACGCCGGTTGAAGCCGGAGAGGACCCCGCGCATGACCTCGCGCATCCAGTCGTTCGAAGAGTTCTGGCCGCACTACCTCGGCGAGCATCGACACCCGACCTCGCGACGGCTGCACTTCCTCGGGACGACCTCCTTCGTGGCCGCCTGCGCGGTGAGCACGCTGCAGTCGCCCGTCCGCTTCCCGCTCGCGCTCTGCGCGTTCGGGGCGGTGTTCGCGCACGGGCTCTCGCGCGAGAAGCACGGCCGGCCGCTCGCGCACGTCGCCGCGATGCTCGTGGCTCCGTGCGCGGTGGCACCGATCACGTTCCCGGCCGGGGTCGTGGCGGCCTATGCGTGCGCGTGGGTCGGCCACTTCCAGCTCGAAGGGAACCGCCCCGCGACCTTCCAGTACCCGCTCTGGTCCCTCGCCGCCGACTTCAGGATGTGGAGCCACATGCTGCGGGGACGGCTCTGGAGCGGCGACCCGCTCGAGGAGCTCGGCCTCGCGGGGACGCCGGCTTCGTCGCCGGCCCCCCGCTGAGCACGAAGCGTCCCAGGGCGCAGCCTCTCAGGGCCCGCAGACCCCGCCCCGGCAGAGCAGCGAGCCGCCGCAGTCGAGCAGGTTCGAGCAGCTCTCGCCCCGCGCTCGATGGACACAGCGCCCCGCCGTGCAGAGCATGTCGCCGCAGCAATCACCGGCGTTCTCGCAGCGGTTTCCGCCGGAGACGCAGCACTGCTTGGCACCCATGCCGCGGCTCGACTGACAGCCCAGCGGACTGCAGCAGTCGGTGCCGGACGCGCACGCCGCCTGCTCGAGGCCGCATCCCATCGCGGGACGGCAGGCCCCCACGATGCACAGCGTGCCGGCGCAGCACTCCGAGTCGGCGGAGCAGCCCTGGTTCGCAGGCACGCAGCCGCAGTACCCGGACGCGCACGAGGCGCCGCCGCAGCACTCGCTCGAGCGCGAGCACACGACGCCCTCGGGGGCGCAGCACGCCCCGGCGCCGCTGCCCGTCCCGCATTGAAGCTCGGAGCAGCACTCCGCGGTCGAGCCGCACGAGGCGCCTCGTCCACCGCAGGCCGTACCCGCGTCGGACCTCGGCCCCCCGTCGGACCGCCCGGCATCGCCGCCCGGCACCGGCGCGGTCGCGCACGCGGCGTTGGGGACGCGGGTGCCGGGACAACTCTCCCCATCCGAACAGAGCCACGCGCCATCCGAACACAGGAACCAGGCGCACCGGGACACGCCGCACCCCGCCTGCTCGGTCTGCGCGCACGCCCCGCTCGGGAACTCGCGCCCGAGGGCCGCGCTGCGACACCCCCGCGGCGTGGCCGAGACGCGCACCGCGAGCAGGCCCTGCGCTCCGAAGATGGTCGCGCCCGTGCGGGCCATCCGCCACGCGCCCCGATGCAATCCGGCCGCAGAGGGCACCGTGAAGTTCACGCGCAGATCCACCGACGCCCCCGGCTCGACACGCGCCCCGGCCGGCAACTCGATCGAGGCGGTCTCGCTGAACGCCCCGCTGACGTGGACCATCGCGTACGTGTCCGGGGTCCACGTGGTCGTCCCGGTGTTCCGGACCGAGAACGTCTGCGTGAGACGCGCGCCCGCAGCGCCTGCGACCTCCGTGGGATAGGTCGAGCGGACGATGGCGGCGTCGTCCCTCGGGGTCGCGGGCGCGCAGGAATTCCCAGGTGCGCCCCCGATCCAGAGCGAGGTCGCCTGCGTCGAGCACGCGCCCCCGTACGGGTCGAGCGTGCTCGCCGAGAAGAAGCTCTCCTCGTCGGTCGCGCCGGAGCGAACCTCGAAGTGGAGATGGTCTCCGCTCGAGCGGCCGCTGTTGCCCGACGTGCCGATGACCTGTCCGCACTCGACGGTGGCGCCTTCGCGGACCTGTCCCCCGCCCGGGCTGAAGTGGGCGTACAGCGTCGCGAAACCTCCGGCGTGCGCAACGATCACGTGGTTTCCGAAGCCGCCCCCGCAGGTGCTCGACATGGAGCCCGAGTTCGAGCAGCCGGTCACCGAGCGGACGACCATCCCCGCCGCGGCGGCCCGCACCGGCGTCCCTCTCGACACCCCGAAGTCGGTGCCGCGATGGTTCGCGCGGGTCACGACGGCACAGTCGTAGCGCGCCCACCCTCCACCCCTCCTTCGACTCACGTACGACGTGACTCGGGGCGACGCGAGAGGAGATGCGAGCCACCCCATGTCTCCGCCGCCCGCGCCCTCGGGAAGGGCCATCGGCGGCTCGTCGAGGGACGCCGGCACGAACGCCGGGCCCTCGGTCCAGCACGCGGCGAGGAGCGCGAGGGCCGCGAGGGCGAGACACCATGCCGCGCGCGGCGCCCGTGGGAAGCGACGCCCGCTCACGGCGTCCCCCCGGCCCCGTAGCGCGTGGCGCAAGGGTCGTCGCCCTCGAGGGCCGCGACCACGTCCCCGCTCGGCTCGCGTCGCGGCCAGCGCCCCGGGCCCACCTCCGTGGCCACCGCGGCGCGCGGATCGAGGCGCCACACGTGCGTGCGGTCGAACTCCGCCGACGCGTAGAACAGCGCGCCGTCCACCCACGCCAGCTCACGATCGGGCACCGGCACGAAGCCCGGCTCCACGTCGAACAGCCCGACGTTGGTCAGCTGCCGCGGCGACTGGCCCGGACCGCCGAGCCACACCCCCGCCGCCCCCGCGCGTGCCGACGTGTACAGCACCTCGGTCGAGCCCGGCACGGGCCTCGGCGCGCCCGCGAGCGCATCCACCGCGATGACCGTCGGCGCAGCGTCCTCGATCCCCTGCGCGACGATCTGCGTCGGCGCGTCGAACTCGGGTTCGGGCGCCGGCGTCTGCAGCCCGACCCAGGCCACCCGCGAGCCGTCCTCGGAGGTCCACGGATCGCTCGCCCATGGAGCCAGCTCGCGCCGCACCGCCCCTTGGCCGTCCGTCAGGACCAGACGCGCATCGCTCAGCAGGAGCACGAACTGACCGTTCGCGGCGGGAAGCACCCGCTGGAACGGCGGGGCCTGAGGCAACGAGAGCGCCTCGAGCGTGCCGTCGAAGCGCACGCGCCCCGCGGAGCAACGCACGGCCTCGGACTCGGGGTCGACCACCGAGCAGCGGGTGACGACCTCCCCCGCCCAGGCGTCGAGATCCGGCAACCGCGCGATCTCGCAGTACGCCTCGAGGCCCCCGGAGGCCCGGCCCGACCGGGCCGTCGGCGCAGCGCAGCCGCCCAGCGCCGCCATCACGAGCAGCCACGTCGCGGAGCGCGGGTGCGAGCGTCCATGGAGCGTCGTCATCCCCACGACACTACGCAATCTCCGTCGCGCTTTCCATCGCCGACCATGGCTCGACCGGGGCCGGAGGTTCCCGGAGACCCCGCGGCCTCGGTCTCGAGGTCTCACCCTGCTCCAGGGGTTCGTCGAGCGGCGAGGCGGCCCGGCCGCCGCCGCGCGCGGCCGACCGTAGGAGGGAGCGACGTCCCCCGCGGGTCCGACCCTTCCCGAACGGTTTCGACATCGTCCTCCCGAGGGTCCGACCCTTCCCGGACAGTTTCGAAATCGTCCTCCCGAGGGTCCGACCCTTCCCGGACGGTTTCGAAATCGTCCTCCCAAGGGTCCGACCCTTCCAGGATGGTTTCTGGCCCGCCGCAGCGCCCGTGCGCGCCCCGACGCCCGACGGAACACCCCGGGCCACGGGACGCGGCGTGGTAGGGTCCGCCGACCACGATGGGGGACCGAGTCGACCGCCTGCGAAGTCTCGTGCGGTCCGCAGCGGAGGGCGCGGCGGGCGCGCTCGGTCAGGCGGCCGCGGTCTCGCGGATTCGCGAGGCGGTCCGGGAAGTGCGCGAGCGCCGTGTGCGCATTCCGGAGCGCCAGCTGGCGCGCTCCGTGCTCCGCGCCGGCACGGTGGCGGAGGCGAGCGTCCGCACCCGCGACGGTCACATCGAGATCGTCGCCGAGCTGGAATCCGGCCGCACGCTCCGCTTCTCGCTCACCCCGCAGCAGGCGCGCTTCGCGCCCCGCGGCGCCAAGGAGATCGTGTTCGTCGTGGAGCCCCCCGAGGCCACCCTCGACGGGAAGGTCCGCGACGTCACGGGCCTCATCGCCTCCCAGGTCGCGCGCGCCCTGTGGGGACCGATGCTGCCGCCCTCCGACGAGGGCGAGGTCGACGCGCCCGGTCTGGTCGACAGGGAGGGTGGAACGCTCCGCGTCGACCTCCGCACCTGCCCTCGGGTGCGCGCCGCGCAAGCCGGCGGCGCCCCGTTCGCGCTCGCCATGGAGCTGCTCTCGATCGAGGGGTTCGAGGTGGACGCGCAGGGCCTCGCCCTGCGGCTCGCCCTGCCCCAGCGACGCTGAGCGGACGCGTCGACCGGCGCGCGCGGAGCACGTCGTTCGAACGACGCCGCTCAGGGGCCGCAGAGCGACGCGGTGACGCAGACCCCCGACTCGCATTGTCCGGAGCGGCACTCGCCCCCGACCGCGCACGCGAAGCCCACGGCCTGCGGAGCGCGGCACGTCCCGGACACGCAGCCGAGTCCCTCCGCGCAGCGCTCCGCATCGCCTGCGCAGGGCGCGCCCTCGTCGGGCAGGAGCACGCAGGTCCCCTCGAAGCGGCCCAGCATCCCGCCCGCGAAGGGCTGCGCATCGCAGTACTGGTCCGAGGGGCACATGTCGGGCAGCGCGAGGAAGCACGCGCCATCGCGCGGGGCCTCGGCGCGACACTCGAACACCCCCGAGGTGCCCATCACGCCGGTCAACGCGCAGGACAGCCCCTCGGCGCAGAGCGGACCCCGCGCCGACAATTCGCAGGAAGCGCCTTCGGTGCCGATGAGCACGGTCGCCGGGTCCGTGCAGCTCCCCGTGCGGGCGGGCATCCCCGAGGAAGCCGCCTGCTCGCCGAGACAGATGAGCCCACCCCGGCACTGGATGCCCGTGTCCCCGCCGCACGCCGCCGAAGGTCCCGCCGGCGCCCGGCAGCTGCCCGCGAAGCATCGCAGACCCGATTGACAGTCCCCGTCCGCGCGGCATGCGCTGCCTGCGTCGACCCGCGCCTGGCAGCTGCCGGGGCACATCCCGTCGATCCGGCAGAACGAGTCTCCATCGCATTGCTCGTCGATCGAGCACGCGTCGCCCGCGGCCGCGGTCCCGACGAAGGCCGCGTCGCAATCCGCGAGCGCCACCCGGTCGACGAGCCCGCAGCCCGCCTCGCGCAGCGCGCGCACGCAGGCCGCCGCCCGTGCCCCGTCGAACGTCACGGAGCCGTTGGCCACCGCCGCCTCCCAGCGCGGGAGCGCCTGGTCCGCGAAGAACGCGGCGTAGCGGCCCTCGCAGTCCGAACCGGCGA